>DATGEL010000076.1 GCA_035310145.1 Dehalococcoidia bacterium | reverse complement strand
TCGGCGTAGAACTCGCAGTTCCAGGCGCACTTCTCGACCTCGGCCTCGGCCTCGCCGATCGGCTTGCCCATCTCCAGCGTGATCAGGCGGCCGTACTGCGCCTTGCGCTCGCGCAGGATCGCGCCGGCCCGTCGCACCAGCGCCGCGCGCTGCGCGAAGCTCGTCTTGCGCCAGCGGGTGAAGGCGTCGAACACCTGGGCGACGATGCGCTCGACTTCCTGAGGCGAGTACGCCTCGAAGCTCTTCAGCACCTCTTCGGTCGCCGGGTTGATCGACTGGATAGCCATCGCTGCACCTTCTCTATTACTGCTACTGCGCTACTGCGCTGAGCACGAGGCGGACGCGGCGTCACGCCGCCACATTGTATCTTCTGCCACACTGAGAGAACGGCTTCCGTGGGAGGTAGCGCGATGGCGGACGCGGGCAGGGTGGTGCTGGTGACGGGCGCGCAGCAGGGAATCGGCGCGGCCACGGCGCTGGCCTTCGCGCGAGCGGGCGAAAGCGTGGCGATCAACTGGCTGAACGACGCCGAGGCCGCCGAGCAGGTGGCGGCGGGCGTGCGCGCGGCGGGCGGCCGCGCGGCGCTGGTGCAGGGCGACGTCTCCCGGGCCGAAGACGTGCGGCGGATGGTCGAGACGGCCGAGCGCGAGCTTGGCCCGATCGAGGTGCTGGTGAACAACGCCGGCATCTTCCCCCGCGCCCCGTTCCTGGAGATCGCGGAAGCCGAGTACGACCGCGTGCTCGGCGTGAACCTGAAGGGCGCCTTTTTGTGCGCCCAGGCCGTGGCGCGGCGGCTGGTGGCGCTGGGGCGGCCGGGCGCGATCGTCTGCATCTCCTCGCAGGCGGCGTATCGAGGCTCGCCGCGCGGCGCCCACTACACGGCGAGCAAGGGCGGCATCGTCGGGCTGGTGCGCACGCTGGCCCTGGAGCTGGCGCCGCACGGCATCCGTGTGAACGCGATCGCGCCGGGCCTGACCGACACGGCCCAGCCGCGCGACGGTATGAGCGAGGAGGAGATCGCCGCCAGCGCCCGCCGCATGCCCTTCGGCGCGATCATCAAGCCGGAGGAGATCGCGGACGCCGCCGTCTTCCTCGCCTCGGAATCCGGGGCGGCGCGGCAGATCACCGGCCAGGTGCTGCACGTCAACGGCGGCACGTTCTTCGGCTGAGGCCGGGACGAGGGACGAGGAAATAGGATAGAGGAAATAGAAAATAGAAGGAGACTGCTCCGCGCTCCTCGCTACTCGCTTCCATCGTCTCTCTCCTGCTTTCCATTTCCTCGCTCGGCTGAGGCCATGCGCCAAATCCGTGAGTGCGAACGTTTTCAATACTGCGGATGCGGCTCCGAAGCGTGCCACAGCGGAACGAGCGCCGCCATGCCCACCATGCGCCCGCCGTTCGTCGGCCGCCAGCAGGAGCTGACCGCGCTGCTCGCCCGCCTGGACGCGGCGGCCGCGGGCGAGGGCGGCGTCGTGCTCCTCGCCGGCGCGCCGGGCCCCGGCAAGACACGGCTGCTCGGCGAGCTGGGCGAGCGCGCGGCCGCACTGGGTTGGCTGGTGCTCGCGGGCCGCGCCGACGACGGCGCGGGCCTGCCGCCCTACCTGCCCTTCAGCGAGGCACTGCGGGGCTATATCCGCGCCTGCCCCGACGATGAATTGCGCCATCGACTTGGGCGAGCCGCGGCCGAGGTGGCGCTGCTCGTGCCCGAGCTGGCCGACCGCCTGCCCGATCTGCCGCCGCGGCCGGCAATCAGCCCCGAGCACGAGCGCTACCGGCTGTTCGAGAACGTCTGCGACCTGTTGCTGGCGCTGGCGCAGGGCACGGAGAGCCGTGGCCTGCTGCTCCTGCTCGATGACCTGCACTGGGCGGACAAGCCCTCGTTGCTGCTGCTCCAACACCTGGCGCGGCGGCTGGCTGGTGCACGCCTGCTGCTCGTCGGCGCGTTTCGCCGCGAGGACCTGGGCGGCGAGCATCCGCTGCTCGACGTGTTAGCGGTGCTGCGCCGCGAAGCGTTAGGCGAGTCGGTTGACTTGACCGCACTCGCGGACGACGAAGCGGCGCAGTTGACCGCGGCACTGGCCGGCGTGGCGCCGGCCGTCGAAGTCGCGGCCACCATTCAGCGACGGAGCGAAGGCAATCCCTTCTTCCTCGGCGAGCTCGTGCGCCACCTGCAGCGCGACGGCATCGACCTGACCGACGCGCAGCCGGCGACGGAGCGCTGGAGGCTGCCGGCGGGGGTGCGGGAGGTGATCGGGCGGCGGCTGGCGCGGCTAAGCGCGGCGGCACAGTCGGCGCTGCAGTCCGGGGCCGTGCTTGGCGACGGCTTCGCCTTTGCCGAACTGCGCGAGACGTGCGGCATCGAGGAAGAGCCGTTGCTGGATACCCTCGACGTGCTGGCAGCGGCCGGCCTGCTACGCGAGGCGGGCCCGGGCTACCAGTTCGGCCACGCGCTGATTCGCGAAACGGTCTACGCCGGGCTGAGTCTGCCGCGCCGCGAGCGGCTGCATCGCCGCGCCGCCGAGGCGCTGGAACGGCTGTACAGCGCCAACCTCGTCCCGCACGTCGCCGCGCTCGCGAGTCACTGGCGTCTGGCCGGCGCCGTGGGCGACGCAGCGAAGGCGCTGGCCTACACGCGGCAGGCGGCGCAGCAGGCCGAGACGGTCTTCGCCTGGGAGGTCGCGGCGGCGCACTGGCAGGCAGCCCTCGCCGCCGTCGAGGCTGGCCCACCGCTCACACCCCTAGAACGCTGCGAGCTGCTGCTGGCGCTCGGCCAGGCGCAGTACCGAAGCGGTGAACTCAGCCTGTCGAGGCGCAGTTATTGGCAAGCTGCAGCCAGTGCACGAGAGGCAAGCGAAGCGGTACCCCTCGCCCGAGCAGCGCTTGGGTATGGCGAATTTGCGGGAAGTTCGGATGCCACCGCCAACCAGATCGCCCTCTTGGAAGAGGCCTTGGGCCAGTTGCCCGAGAAGGACCGCTGGCGAGTGCGGGTGATCGGGCTGCTGGTCGAAAGCCTACCCTGGAGCGTTCCGCCGGAACTTGAGCGCGCCGATGCCCTCAGCCGAGAGGCCGTGGCCCTGGCCCGGCAGCTCGAAGATCCTGCTGCCCTCGCGTACGCTCTTCGGCAGCGGCACTGGCAGCTATTGAATGCTTCTCCAACCGCGGAACGCCGGGACATTGCAACCGAGATGTGTGCAATCGCCGAGAAGATCGGCGATCTAGTGCTTCTCGAATATGGCGAACGCTTCAAGCTGATGAACGCGCTGGAGGGCGGCGATATCGTCGCGGTTGACCAGGCGATTGCGCACCTCACTACCCTCGCCGAACGCGCTCACGACGGCTACTTTCTACCGCAGATCGCGGCATTTCAAGCCATGAGCGCCTTGCTCGATGGACGTTTCGACGAGACGCGGCGCCTCGTCGCCGCGGCTGAGGACTCACGATTCGGGGACGCCGCGAATGCGCCGTTGCTGGGCTGGGTTCGCCGCAATGTGCTCATCACTATCAATCAGCTCCTTGGCGATGATCCCGCCATGCTGGAGGAGGCCACCGAAGGTGTGCGGCTGACGGCAACGCCTCAGCTTGTTCAGGCCAGCCTACTGTTCGCCAGCCGGGGGCAGCACAGCGAGGCGAGGTCGACCCTCACGGAAGTTATCAACAGCAACTATGGCGGCATGCGGCGCAGCGGTGCATGGTCCTTCATGCTCACACGGCTTGCTCAGGTGTGCGCCACGATTGCGGATCGGGGGCTTGCCGTCGAGTTCAGACAGCAGTTGCCGCCGTTCAGCGGCCGCACTGCCATGTTCATGTGGGGCTTCGTCTGTACCGGCGCCGTGGACCACTATCTCGGTCTGCTCGATGCGACGCTGCAGGACTGGGATGCGGCAGAGCGGCACTTTCAGTCAGCACTCGCCCTGAATGAACGGATGGCTGCTCGCCCGTTCCTGGCGCAGACGCAGCGCGAGTATGCTGCGATGCTGCTGCGGCGCGGGCGCCGCGCCGACGTGCCCCGTGCCCGCGAACTCCTCACCAAGGCCATCGCCGCGTATGACGAGCTGGGTATGGGCTACTGGGCTTCGAAGGCACGGGCGCTGCTGGCTGACCGCCGGCTGGCGAGCGCACCGGTGCGGGTTGCCTATCCCAACGGCCTTTCGGCGCGCGAGGTCGAGGTGCTGCGGCTGGCGGCGGCGGGCAAGAGCAACCGCGAGGTCGCAGAGGCGCTGGTGATCAGCGTCAACACCGTGCTGCGGCACGTGAACCACATCTTCGCCAAGACCGGCGCCCAGAACCGCGTCGAGGCCGCCGCCTACGCGCTGCGCCGCGGCCTGGTGGAATGAGGAATGAACCCCCGAAACCGGTTGGTAACTGATCTCTGCTATCGGCCTGCTGTTCCCCGAAAAACTCGCCCATCCGAAAACTGCTGAGACTGACGATGGCGGCCTCTCGCTGCCGATCGAGGATCTGCCCGTACGGCGGCATGGCGCCAGCGGGGCGCCTGCCGCCGCGAACGGGAGGATCCCGCCATGCGCAGCGAGCCTGGATATGGTGAGACCGTCACCACGCCGGCGAACGGTTGGCAGCGACTCGGCAAGGCGCTCCGCGTGGCGGTCGCCGCCGGCGTTGGGCTGGCGCTGGTCGGCGTGCTCAGCGCCGGCGCGGTGTTCGGCGCGCGGCGCCTCGGACCCGGCGCAACGTCGCACCATGCCGTACAGGCGGCGGCCGGCCACAACCCGGCGGCGGCCGTTGCTCCGGCAGGGAACAGCAGCCCCGCGCCGGCAGCGACGATCTATCTTGTCGGATCGCCGGACCAGGCTGCCGTCGCGCAGGCCGGCATCGACACTGCTGAGCAGGAGCGGCTCAAGCTCGGCGGCGCGGCGACCGCGGCCCGGGTGTTTGTCGTCCGTTCGGCCGGTGACGAGGCGGCCCAGCGCAGCATGATCGCCGACGAGAACGGCCTGCGCGCCAGCCTGGGACTGGCGGAGATCACGCTGGTCGATCTGCGCTAGCGCCTCGGCCGGCCCTCATGCTCATCCCACCCCACGCGCCACGCCACACCCGCTACCATAGGCCCGGAGCGGGAGGGGCGAGCGGAATGAACAACAGGAACGAACGGACGGGCGGCGCCCTGGCCGGCGTACGCGTGATCGACTGCACCGACTACATCGCCGGGCCGTACTGCGGCATGATGCTGGCCGACCTGGGCGCCGACGTGATCAAGGTCGAGCCGCCGGAAGGCGACCGCTGGCGGCTGCAAAACCAGATCGCGCCGGGCGAGAGCCGCGGCTTCCTCGGCGTCAACCGCGGCAAGCGCGGCATCGCCGTCGATCTGCGCACGCCCGACGGGCTGGCCCTGCTGCTGCGCCTGCTCGATCGCGCCGACGTGCTGCTCACCAACTTCCGGCCGGGCGTGGCCGCGCGGTTGGGTCTTAGCTGGGAGCAGCTCTCCGCCCGCAACCCGCGCCTGGTCTACGCCGAGAACACGGCCTTCGGCGCGGAAGGCCCGGACGCCGCCCGCCCGGGCTTCGACCTGCTCTCGCAGGCCGCCTCCGGGCTGATGGACTACGAGCGCAAGCTGCGGGACGGTCTGCCATCGCCGATCTCCAGCGTCGCCCTCGCCGACGTGACCGCCGGTATGTTCCTGGCCTACGGCATCGTGGGCGCCCTGTATGCCCGCGAGCGCACGGGACGCGGCCAGCGCGTCGCCGGCAGCCTGCTGCACGCGGCGATCAGCGTGCAGTACCGTCCCTTTCAGTCGATCGAGGCGCGCGACGCGGCGCCGCGCGCCGCCTTCCTCGCCGCGATCGCGGATCCGCCAACGGAGATCCCCGCCGCTGCAGCGGCGGGAGGAACTGCCACGGCCGCGCAGGCCCGCGGCTACGCCGAGATTGCGGCGCTGCGCGAGAGCATGATCGCAAGCCGCCCCGCCGGCAACGCGGGCAACAACTACTACTGCCCGTACGAGACGCGCGACGGCATCGTCTGCGTCGCCTGCCTCAACAACCGCTTTCGCCGCCGCCTGCGTGACCTGCTCGGCATCGACGATGCGAGCGTGGACGGCAACAACTACGCGCCGACCGAGCCCGCGCAGCGCGAGGCCGCCCTGGCCCTGCGGCCCCTGTTCGAGGCGGCCTTCCGCGAGCGCACGACGGCGGAATGGCTGCGCTTGCTGGATGAAGCCGACGTGCCCTGCGCCCCGCTGCGCCTGACGGAAGAGGTGTTCGACAGCCCCCAGGTGACGGCGAACGAGATGATCCTTACGCTGGAGCACCCGGCGCTGGGCACCCTGCGCCAGCCCGCCGGTCCGCTGCGCATGAGCGAAACGCCCTACGGCAGCCGTCGCCCCGCGCCCACGCTCGGCCAGGACAGCGACGCCGTGCTGGCCGAGGCGGGCATCAGCGGCGATGAGATCGCACGGCTGCGCGCCGCCGGCGTGGTGAGGTAAGCGGTGGAAAGCGTGCCCACACGCTGGGACGGTTCTGTACGTCCCTGCTTACGCACATCGGTGCTACGATGTCGTCAGCGATGCTCGGTGGAGATCATCTCATGGCGGCCAGGCGGCTGGTACGGATCCAGGGCGAGGGGAACGTGCCCCTGCCCGCCGATCTCATGCGCAGGCACCACCTGAAGCCGGGCGACGAAGTCGCTCTCGAGGAGACCGACCAGGGGGTTCTGGTGACGTCGCAGGCCGACGGCGGCACGATCAATGCCGAACATGTCACGGCCCTCCACAGGCCTGGTCCGGACGAACTCGCGCGGCGCAAGGCGGCGGTGGAGCGCATTCTGCTCCTCCGGGCTCAGACACCCTCGATCGCGCCGCTAACGACCGCTGACCTCGTTCGCATGGCCCGAGAGGATGCCATCTGGTATGGCGACGACGAGGATTGACCGGCTGGTGGTCGATGCCTCGGTGGCAGCCAAGTGGCACTTACCCGATCGGGATGAAGAACACGCCGACCAAGCCCTCCTCCTGCTCACGCAGTTTCAGGCCGGCGATCTCGAGTTGCTTGCGCCGGCCCATATCCGCTTCGAAGTTCCATCCGTTCTCACGGTCGCGACGATTCGCACACCGTTTCGGTTGACGCCTGAGCAGGCCCAGGCGGCGATCGATGCTTTTCTCGCGTTGCCGCTTGCTACGTACGACGACACCGCCTTGCTGTCGGCTGCCTTCCGGCTGACAACGCGGTACGGTCTTACGTACTACGACGCGGTCTACCTGGCACTCGCCCAGCGTGAACAGGCTCCCCTGGTGACTGCCGATCGCCGGGCGCATGCCCGCATCGCCCAGCTCCCCGAGGTTCTGTGGTTGGCTGACTGGCAGCTGCAAGCCTGAGCGTATCAACCTTCCACGATCGCGTACTGGGCGCCGCGATGAGCCCGGCACCGTTTCTGAGGCGCGGCGTCCCGTTGCGCTCGGTGCTGCGCGGCGCGGCTGTTACACTGTAACCACGTAACCGCCTGCGAGCGCGAATCCCCGCCGTTCGGCGCCGGGAAGGCCGGCCGTGTCCGCTCTGCTCCCTCGCTTCGCCACCCGCGTCCGAGTGCACCGCAAAGTACCCCTCTCCCAATCCTGGGAGAGGGGCAGGGGTGAGTGCCGAACGCCCGGAAGCGCCCGTCGCCTGGCACTTTCCCTCCTGCTCGTCGCCATCTTCCTGCTCGCCGCCTGCGACAACGGCGGGCACAAGAACACGGCGGAAAACCCCGGCGGCTCGCCCGCCGCCGCAGGCGCCGGCGGCGCATCCGGCAGGCCGTTCACACCGCCGCCGACCAAGCCGCCCACGCCGAAGCCCTCCGCGCCCTCCAGCGACACCGTGCAGCAGTTCCTCGCCTTCTGGCAGCAGGCGCAGTACGCCGCCATGTACGACCTGCTCACCGGCGCCGCACAGCAGAGCATCACGCGCGACCGCTTCGTCGCCCGCTACCAGGGCATCGCCGACGAGGCCAGCATCACCGCGATCGCGTCCGGCTTCACGCCGCCCGCGGATAAAAACGCCGATGCCATGCCCGCCACCGTCACCTATACGACCGCGCTCTGGGGGCCAGTGAAGCAGGATCTCACCTTTCAGCTCGCGCACGAGGCTGCCGGCTGGCGCATCCAGTGGACGCCGTCGCTGATCTTCGCCCAGCTCGGCCAGACTAACCTCGTGCACCGCTTCACCGACATTCCCCCGCGCGGCGCGATCCTCGCCCGCGACGGCTCGCCGCTGGCGATCACGGCCGAGGTCGGCCAGGTAGGCACGTCGCGCTCGCTGATGACCAACCCACAGGTGGTGAAGGACCGCGCCGCCGCCGTCGCCCAGCTCGCGCAGAAGCTCGGCCTGAATGCAAGCGACATCCAGGCGAAGATCGACGACCCGAAGACCCCGCCCGACTACTTCATCACACTGAAGACGCTGCCCTACGGCTTCCCCGCCGACCAGCGCAGCGCGATCGAGGCGATCCCCGGCACGATCGTGCAGGACGTGCCGCAGCGCGTCTATCCGCTCGGTCCGGTGGCGGCGCACGTCGTGGGCTACGTCAGCAAGATCACCGCCGACCAGCTCAAGACGCTGAAGAACGAGGGCTACACCGAGGACGACATCGTCGGCCAGACGGGGCTGGAGGCGACCTTCGAGGCGCAGCTCGCGGGCAGGCGCGGCGCGCGGCTGGCGATCGTCACGCCGGACGGTCAAATCGTGCAGGAGCTGGCGAACCGGCCCGGCTCGCCGCCGGCCGAGGTCGTGACCACGATCGACGTGAAGGCGCAGCAGGGCGCATTCGCCGCGCTCAACACCAGTAAGTCCACCGGCAGCCTGGTGATGCTCGACCCGGGCGACAACAGCGTGCTGGCGCTGGTCTCCAAGCCGAGCTTCGACCCGAACTGGTTCGTGCAGGGGCTGACGGACGCGCAGGCGCAGCAGATCTTCGATGAGAACACCAAGCCGCTCCTCAACCGCGTCACGCTGGCGCAGTATCCGCCCGGCTCGACCTTCAAGGTGGTAACGGCGACGGCGGGACTCGAACGCGGCGGGCTGACACCGCGCAGCACGCTGCCCTGCCCGCCCGTCTGGTACGGCCTTGGCCAGAACCTGCCGAAGAAGAACTGGCGGCCGGACGACCTGGGCAACATCACCGTCACCGACGCGCTGATGACCTCCTGCAACCCCGTCTTCTACCAGACCGGGCTGATGCTGGACCAGGTCGACCCGAACATCCTGCCCTCGTTCGCGGCGGCGTTCGGCTACGGCCGGCTCACCGGCATCAACGGCCTCGACGAGGCGGCAGGCCTGGATCCGAACCCCGACTGGAAGCAGAAGACGCTGCATCAATCCTGGTTCACGGGCGACTCGGTGAACATGGCGATCGGCCAGGGCTACCTGCTGGTGACGCCGCTGCAGGTGGCGAACGCCTACAGCGCGATCACGCGCGGCGGTGACCTGCGCAGCCCGCTTTTGGTGCGCGAGCTGCGGCCGGCGGTGGCCGGCGCCCAGCCGCAACAGTTCCAGAGCAAGCAGCTCGGTCAGATCCCGATCTCGCCCAGCACGCTGCAGGTGATCCGCGACGGGCTGACGCGCGTGGCGCAGGATCCGCGCGGCACGGCCTACTCGGTCTTCCAGGGCTCGCGGCTGGACCCGGCGGGCAAGTCGGGCACGGCGGAAGACCAGGGCCTGCAGAACCACGTGCTGTTCGTGGCCTACGCCCCGCGCACGCAGCCGAAGGCTCTCGCCGTGGTCGTGCTCGATTCGGGCGAAAGCGGCTCGCTGGAGGCCGGCCCGATCGTCCGCCAGGCGCTCGAAGCCTACGAGCTGCGGTAGCGGCGCTGGCGGCTACGCGAAGATCTCGCGCACGGGCAGGGTGAAGCCGGGGAGCACGCTGCCTCCGTCCAGCGTGTCGTCTTCGCGCAGGGTGCGGGGCGGCCTGTCGGGTTCGTAGACGGTGACGGTGCGCTGGCGCGGCCGCAGGATCAGGAGCAGCGGCACGCCCGCGGCGCGATACTCGGCGATCTTGCGCTCGATCTTGGCACGGCGTTCCGTAGGCGAGATGACCTCGACGGCCAGGTCGGGAACCAGCGGCAGAAAGCCGTCCTCGCCGGCATCACGCAGGCGCTCGGCGCGCACGAACGAGACATCGGGGCCGAGCAACACGTCCGGATCGCGGTGCAGGATGAAGCCGACCCCCTGGTAGACTTCGCCCGCGTCATTCTGGATCACATGCAGATAAAGCGGCATGAAGGTCGCGCCTGCGACGCGGCCATGGAGTCTGCCCCGCAGTGAAACCGCGATCAGCTCTCCTCGAATGAGTTCATACTCCTCGCCCTCGCAAGCCAGGTGCTCGACATCCTCAACGGTGAACAATTTGATGGCCGTCATCGCACAAGATCCTGCCGACGTGAGCCGCGGTCGGGCCAGTTTTATAGACCGACCAGGGCGCCAAGCTTTCGCTCCACTTCACCCAGCTTTTCGCCGGAGAGTCGCCCCCAGGGCTCGATGAAGCGCTCCTTTGCCGCCGAGCGGATGGCGGTCGCACAAGATCTCGCTCTCCCGACTGAGGCCGCCGTCGGGCGGACGTACACGCACGTGATACGCGATGCCGCGCAGCCGCGACGTGATTGGCAGGACGTTGGCCAGGTCAGCCGGGCCACGGTTGTAACGATTGTCCGAGAGGACGAGCACCGGACGCCGTCCGCCCTGTTCGTGACCGCGTACCGGATCGAGATCGGCAAGCCAGACTTCGCCCCGCTGCAGGTCAGCCATCCTTCTGCTCGCTCTTGAAGTAGGCGGTGCGATCCTCGGTCCAGACCTCGTCCGGGTCCAGCCCATCCATCAAGGTGCTGTCCCAGAGGGCGCGCTCTTCAAGCACCTCCTGCCAGGCAACGGGGGCTGCGCGCAATGCTGCGTAATCCCGGTTTGCCTCCTCAAAGAACCGCTGCCGCTCCTCTTCGCTCATGCGCGCCGCTAGTGGCCGGATCAGCAAACCGTTGGGGCTCTCCTCCGCGATCACCTGGCGACCCTCCGTCAGCCCCAGCTTGCGCCGCAGCGCCGCCGGGATCACGAAGGCGCCGCGGCTGCCGATCACGCCCGTCGCTCGCAACCGTTCCGGCTGTTCGTCCTCTGCGGCGGGCTCCTGCTTGAGCAGTCTCGTACGCATATCGCCCTCCGTCTTTCAGAGTATCAGACGCCGTTCCGCGCCGGCGCGCCATTGGAACCATGCCGCCTATACTGTTCCCTGATCCTATTCCCTAACACCTGACACCTATTCCCTGGAGCAACGATGGACGCCTACACCGCGATCCGCAGCAAGAAGGACACGCGCGCCTTCAGCCCCCGCCCGATCCCCGCGGACGTGCTGCACCGCATCCTGCAGGCGGGACGCATGGCCGGCAGCTCCAAGAACTCGCAGCCCTGCCGCCTCGTGCTGCTGCGCTCGCAGGAGCAGCGCGACGCGATCGCCGGCTGCGGCGACTTCGCCAAACATCTGCCCTCAGCGCCGGTCGCCGTGGCCGTGGTGCTGCTGCCGGGCGGCGGCGCCTTCGATGCCGGCCGCTGCGCCCAGAACATGATGGTCGCCGCCTGGGCCGAAGGGATTACGAGCTGCCCCACCTCGATGCACCACCCCGACTGCGCCCGCGCCGTGCTGGGCCTGCCGGACGACCACCACGTGCAGATCGTGCTGCCCTTCGGCTACCCGGCCGAGGACGCGCCGCCGCGCGAGAGCCGCCCGCGCGTGCCAGTCGAAGATTTCGTCCACGAAGAGCGCTGGCAGCCCCGCGAGTAGCCCCACCACCCGGGGCACGGGCCTGGCCCGGATGCGGGTCGCGCCGACTTAGCTGCCCGGGAGCGCGCGGTCCACGGCGTAGTGGCGCAGGGCCGGGTCGGCATGGCCCGTGGCGATCAGCTCGGCCAGGCATTGCCCGGCGACCGCCCAGTACGGCCCGCCGTGGCCGGTGAAACCCGCGGCCACCAGCAGCCGCTCGCGGCCGGGCAGCGGCCCGATGAAGGGGTAGCTGTCCAGGCTGAAGCCCATGATCCCGCTCCAGCGCCGCGCCACACGCACGCCTGCCAGCACGGGAAAACAGCCGGTGAGAAAGGCGTAGAGCGCGTCCTGGATCTCCGGCCGCAGCTCCTCGGCGTAGTAGCCCTCGTCGCGATCGGCCACAGCCCAGCGGGCGCCGCCCAGCACGATCGCCCCGTCACCGCGCTGGCTCCAGTACTCGTAGCCCCAGTTGGTGCTCATGCCGCGCAGGAAGACGCGCGGCGCCGGTTCGGTGGCGAAGATCTGGCCGCGCACCGGCGCGATGCGCCCCTTCAGCAGGCCCGCGATCAGCGGCGTCCAGGCGTTCGTCGCCAGCAGCACGCGGCCGGCCGCGATCTCGCCGCGGCTCGTTTCGACGGCGATGCGCCCGTCCGGCAGATTGGTGAGCGCGAAGACCTCGGCGCCGGTGAAGATGCGGGCGCCGAGGCGCTGCGCCGCCCGTGCCACGCCGCTGCTCAGCTTCGCCGGGTTCACCAGCGCCGTCTCGGGGTTGTACAGCGCGCCGAGGAAGCGCTCCGGCAGTTCGGCGGCGACATGCTCGCGCAGCTCCTCGCGCGAGAGCAGCCGCTGCGGAAAGCCTTCGCGCTGCAGCGCCTCGCCGCCGGCACGGAGCGATGCCCACTCTTCGGGCGAGGAGGCGATCGTCAGGCCGCCCTGCGTCTCCAGATCGCAGTCGATGCCCAGTTCCTCGATCAGGCCAAGGGCGAGGTCGCGGCCGCGCCGGGTGAACTGCAGCCGCTCGATCGCTGCCTCGCGGCCGTAGCGCTGCACCGCCTCGGCGAAGGCCATGCCCAGGCCGGGGGCGATGAAGCCCGCGTTGCGGCCGGTGGCGCCCGTGGCGATGCCGCGCCGCTCGAGCACGATCGCCGGCAGGCCCCGCTTCGCCAGCCAGTAGGCGACGCTGTTGCCGACGTAGCCGCCGCCCACGATCACCAGGTCGGCCCGCTGAGGCAGCGGTCCTGCTTCAGCGGGCAGGGGCTCGACGCCCCGCAGCCAGTGCAGCGGTTGCAGGGCAGCGCTGGCGGACATCTGCGGCTCCGGCTGCGAATCTCGGCCCAACCATGCTACCGCACACGGCCTCGACCGCGCCCGATAGCTCGCGCGGACGCACACCGCGCCCGCCACGGCAAGCAGCCGGGCGGGCGCGCGCGGGGAGCATGAGACACCAGGTTCTCGCCGGCGGGGCAGCGGTCCGGCCACGCGGCCGCGGTGGAGGTCAGGGGCCGGTGGGACTGAGGCCCAGCTCGGCGTCGGTCTCCACGGTGATCAGCCCGGTGCGGATGGCGTAGTGCACCAGCTCCGCCGTGCCGCGCAACCCCAACTTGCGCACGATGTGCTCCTTGTGCGCTTCGACGGTCTTCAGGCTGATCACCAGCCGATCGGCGATCTGCCGGTTGCTGGCCCCCTCCGCCACCAGTTGCAGAACCTCGCGCTCGCGCGCGCTGAGCGGCGCCGGATCCACCCCGCCAGCACCGCCCAGCGACAGCCCGCGCTCCACCAACTCCTGCGAAAGATAGGGGCGGGCGGCGGATACCGTCTGGATCGCCTGCAACAGCTCCGCCGCCGAAGCGTGCTTGAGCACGTAGCCGCGGGCTCCGGCCGCCAGCGCCGCCCGCACCCGCTCCTCCTGGCCGTAGCCCGAGAGCATCAGCACCTGCGTGCGCGGCAGCCGCTGACGCAGCACGGCCGTGGCGGCGATGCCGTTTAGGCCGGGCATCGCGGTGTCCATCAACACCACGTCGGGCTGGAGCGCCTCGCAGCGGTCGATCGCCTCGCGGCCGTCCGCGGCCTCGCCCACGACGGACACCTGCGGCTGGGCGGAGAGCAGCAGGCGCAGGGTCTCGCGCAGCAGCGCATGGTCGTCACAGATCAGCACCCGGATGCTTAGCGCCGGTCGCCGCTCGCCAGCCCGCGCACGGTCGCCGAAGCCGGGTTCGGACGTTCCCGCCATGCAGGTCCTCCTGGCGCCGTCCCGCCGCGCGAGCTGCGGCCCACCTGGCGGGAATCTCTATCCGGGTATACCCTACCTCGTTGCAGAAGTCTAGCGTTATGTCGGATCTTCACCATAAATGCAAGACCATAACAGCCATAACGCCGGGCAGCGGCCATTATGACGACCGTGGCGTCCAGCTCACGACGGCTACGGCGGCCGGCTCCCAGCTCAGCGCGTAGCGGCCGTCGCGTTGCTGCGTGCGCGCGGCCACCAGCGTTTGCAGCCGCTGATCGGCGGCGGAGCCGGGCTGCACCCAGGTTTGCCGCCGCGCCAGCGCCAGCACCTGCTCGGGGCTGGCGTAGCTTTGCGGACTGCGCTCGCAAAGCCGGACCTCAAACAACCGCCCGCGCGCCAGCAGCAGCGCCAGGAACTCGGGCAGCGCCGGCAGCGCCTCTCGCGGCTCGCCGTGGACCTCGGGCCAGAGGGCATCGAGCGCGAAGCTTGGCGGGCGAGCCAGCAGCACCGCCACGCACAGCCGCCGCGCCGCGGCCTCCATCGCATCGAGAAAGGGGCCGATCGGCCCGACGTCATAGCCCACGTGGGCGATCAGCGCGACGTCGGCGGCAAGGCCGGCAGCGCCCTCCGGCCAGCGCCGCCGTTCGATGCGCACGTTGGCGATGCCGTGCTCGGCCATGCCCTCGCGCAGCACGCCGATCATGCCGTCCGAAGGCTCGACGGCGATCACCTCGCGTGCGGCCAGGGCCAGCGGCAGGGCATAGCGGCCGCCGCCCGCGCCGATGTCCAGCCAGGTGTCTTCCGGCCGCGCCAGGCCGCGCAGCAGATCGAGCGCAGGCTCGCCCGTGCGGCGCGGATCGGCGCGGAACATGCTGGCCACGGGCGCATAAAGGTCGCCGTCGCCCACCTGGCGGAAGCGGTCGACCTGGACGCCGTTGGCCCGCACGCGCCGTGCCCATTCCGCCTGCGCCTCTGCAGCCGTGGGACGAAGCGGATTCATCGGCAACTCCTTGTTGCACGCGGTCAGTCCCGATACGCCCTGCCGTGTGGCAGCACGCGCAGGATGCGGACGGTGTTGAGGTCGTCGGCGTACACGAATCGCACGCGGATGTCGCCCACCCGCAAGCGCCACTCGGCAGGCCACACGCCATGAAGGCGAACCATGTCTCCATGGCCGGACTCTACAAACGCGGCGATCGCCGCACTCACGCGCTGAGCGGCCGTACGGTCGAGCTGGCGCAGATCGCGAAGCGCGCTGTGTCCACTCCTCCCGCCGGCTCAAAGTCCAAGCTCGCGGCGTGCCTCGGCGCCGCTGATCACCCGGCCTGAGCGCAGATCCTCGTATGCCTCGGCGACTGCCTCGCGCTCCTCCTCGGTCTCGGGTTCGTCGTCAAACGGCGCGGTCAGCAGCCGCTGCCGAACCGGATCGAGCCCCTCCTGCAGCCAGGCGACCAGTTCGCAGAGCTGGTCGAACGGCAATCGTTGCTTCAGCTCCTGCGCAAGTTGCTCCGGACCCTGCAATTCCTCCAGCCGCCGCGCCGCTGCCTCGGCCAGCTCATCGGGCAGGCTGTCGATCAGCCGGTACAGATCCGCCATGGTTGTCATCAGTTGACGTCCTCGAGGGAAACATGCACGCTCCGTCTCTCTTGATAGTATGCCGTAGCGAGCGCGGATGCCCTGCTCTTCGTCTTCTATTCCCTATTCGCTACCCTCGATTCCCTCGTCGGGCGGCCTGATCGCACGGAACTGCCAGAGCAGCACGATGTCGTACGTGCCCTTGAGCAGGCCGCCGGCGATGAGCGGCCAGCCAAAGGACGAGCGGCTGAGCATGGCCCCGGCAAGGAGCGGCGCACAGGCGGCGGCCAGGCTGCGCGGCACGTTGGTCACGCTCGCCGCGGCGGCGCGCTCCGCCGGCGGCACCACGGCCATCACGTACGACTGGCGCGCCGGCACGTCCATCTGCGAGAGCGAGAAGCGCAGCAGCAGCACCAGCACCGCCAGCGGCGCGGTGGGCATCAGCGCCGCCAGCAGCAGCAGCACGTTGGAGGGCAGGTGCGTGTAGACCATCGTGTTGATCAGGCCGATGCGCGCCGCCATGTTGGCCGAAAGCAGTTGCGAGAAGGCCGCCAGCAGCCCCGCCGCGAAGAACACCGCGCCCACCGTCGCCACCGGCAGATCGAAGCGGCGGAACAGCCACAGCACCAGCAGCGACTGCACCACGAAGCCGCCGCCGAAGGTATCGAGGCAGAAGGTCGCCGCCAGGCGGATAACGATGCCGCGCGACTCCTTCAGCGCGCCGGTCTTGCCGTCGCCACGCGCCGTCTCGATACCGGCGGAAAGGCCGCGGTAGACCAGCGCCGAGGCGATCGCCACGCCGCTGTAGAGCACGAAGCCGGAGCGCTGCGCCGCGGTCAGGCTCCAGCCCTCGTGGTGCGCCAGCAGCACCGGCACGCCGCTGACCAACGCCCCGAAGGCGCCGGCGAGCGTGCCCGCGAGGTTGTAGCGGGCGAAGATCGCCGTGCGGTCGCGGCCCTGCACGGTCTCCGAGAGCACGGCCTGTTCCGTGGGCAGGAAGAGGCTGACGTCGCCCGCCGAGGGGTTGAGCGTGCCGGCGATCGCGATCACCAGCAGCGGCCAGAAGGTGGTGACGCCAAGAAAGCCCAGCCCGGTGGCGAGCATCAGCGCCGCGCAGCCGAGCAGCAGACTGCGCCGTCGCAGCCGGTTGCCGAACAGCCCCACGCCCAGGGTCAGCGCCGCCGAGCCGAGCAGCGTGCCGGTGACGATCGCGCCGACCTGCAGCGGCGAAAAGCCGAGGTCGGTGAGATAGCTCGCCAGCAGCACGGAGACCACGCCGTCGGCGAAGCCGCGCAGGGCGCGCGTGGTCAGCAACCGGCGAGCGTCGGCGGTGGCGCTCGGCGGCAGCAGCCGTGGCGGGGTCAGCAGCGAACGCGCGGCGGGCAGCGGCGGCCTCCTGCGGCACGGCGGCGTGGTCCGGGGAATCTATTGTAGCTGCGCGGCTATGGCAGGAGCAGCGGAAGCGCTGCGCCACCGCAAAGGCAGCCGGTGCACGCCCCTACCCTGGTTCGCCTGTGCGCTCGCGAAGGCCGTCGTGTACCGTGGGAGACCGGGCGAGGCGATCGGCTGCGGCCGGCTGCAGGCGCACTCGATCGCGGGCCGGTCCTGAACCCGCCGAAGCGAGGCGCACTATGCCTGGTCCTCTGCACGGATATACGGTGCTCGAACTCGGCCGCGGCGTGGCCGCGGGCTACTGCGGCCGGCTGCTCGCCGGCTTCGGCGCCACCGTGATCAAGGTCGAGCCGCCCGGCGGCGATGACGCCCGCCGCATGCGCGTCGTGCCCGGCGCGCCCTTGCCCAACCCCGAAGCCGCCCCCGCCTTCCTCTATCTCGGCATGGGCAAGCGCAGCCTCCTCGCCTCGCCGGACGCCGCAGGGGACGCGGCGCGCCTGCGCGAGCTGGCCCGCGGCGTGCAGGCGGTGATCGTGGACCGCCCGCCCGCCCGGCTGGCGCCTGCCGGCCTCGACTACGACAGCCTCAGCCGCGAGCACCCCAGCCTCGTCTACACCGCGATCACGCCGTTCGGCGCCTGGGGGCCGGCGGCGGGCGATGCGGCGGAGAACATCACCGTCTTCGCCCTGGGCGGGCAGATGAGCATCAGCGGCGAGCCCGACCGCGAGCCGCTTTGCACCGCCGGCGAGCAGGGCTGGTACCAGGCAGGCCTGCACGCCTTCGCTGCCACGACCTTCGCGCTGCTCGGCAGCCAGGAGACGGGGCTCGGCCAGTTCGTGGACATCAGCGCGGTCGAGTGCATGGCCGGGGCGCTGGAGGGCTTCGGCCCGGCGGCGCACTTCAGCGGCATGCCCACGCCGCGCACCGGCAAGGCGCGCTTCGCGCTGATGGGCATCTACCCGGTGCAGGACGGCTATGCCGGCATCTTCACCTCGCCGGGGCAGGTGCCGATCTTCGCAAAGATCCTCGACCGGCCGGATATCGCCGCCGACCCGCGCCTGCAGACCTTGCTCGGCCTGGTGCAGGCCAACGATGAGATGACGCCGATCGTCGAGGACTTCTTCAACGGGCGCACCAAGGCCGAGATCCAGCGCCTGGGCCGCGAGACGACAATGACGATCGCGCCCGTGGCCTCGATCGCGGAGACGGCCGCCAGCGTCCAGCTTGCCGCCCGCGACTTCTTCGTGGAGCTGCCGGCCGGCGCGGGGCACAGCGTGCGCGTGCCCGGCCCGCTCTTCCGCATGAGCGCCACGCCGTGGCAGTCGCGCCCGGCGCCGCGCCTGGGCGAGCTTGGCTGGGAGGAGGCGGCGCGCCTCGTGCGCGAGGCAAGACCGGCGCCGGCCCGGCCGCGCCCGGCGCGGCCGGGCCGGCTGGCGCCGCCGCAGGTCAACGTCTTCACGCAGGCGGGGGCGCAGCCCGTGCCGATCATGCGCGACCGGCCGGAGGGCGGCCTCTTCGCCGGGCTGCGCGTGCTCGACTTCACCGCCTACTGGGCCGGGCCATACACCACCAAGTGGCTGGCCGACTTCGGCGCCGAGGTGATCAAGGTCGAGCCCGTCAACCGGCTGGACCTGGTGCGCAACGTCTCGCAGGACTTCAGCTTCGCCCGGCCCTACGACGTCAGCGCCTACTTCAACGACTACGCCCGCGGCAAGCTGAGCATCGGCGTGGACCCCGCGCAGCCGCTGGGCAAGCAGGCCATCCTCGATCTCATACCGCACTGCGACATCGTGGTGGAGAACTTCAAGGCCGGGCGCATGCAGGCGATCGGCCTGGGCTACGACGTGCTGCGGACGCTGCGGCCCGACCTGATCATGGTCTCGATCTCCGGCTACGGGCAGGATGGGCCGGACGCGGGGCTGGCCGGCGTGGGCACGAACATGGAGCAGCTCAGCGGGTTGGCGTCGTTGAATGTCTACTCGGACGCGCCGCAGCCCTACAACAGCGGCATCGCCTACGGCGACCCCAACGCCGGCTGCGCCGGCGCGGCTGCCGTCGCGATGGCGCTGCTGCACCGCAACGCCACCGGCGCGGGGCAGTACGTGGACATCTCCGGGCTGGAAGGGCTCGTCTCGCTGATCGGCGAGCAGTTCACGGCGCTCTCCCTCGGCCTTGAGCCGCGGCCCAAGGGCAACCGCCATCCCGACATGGCGCCGCACGGCTGCTATCCCTGCGAGAGCCGGCCCGCGTCCGGCGCGGCCATCTCCGAAGACCGCTGGGTGACGATCGCAGTGCAGGACGACGCGGCCTGGCAGCGGCTCTGCCGCCTGATCGAGCGCGAAGACCTGGCGCAGTATCGCACACTGAAGCAGCGCCGCTCCGTCGAGCACGACCTGGACGCGGCGATCATGGGCTGGACAGTGTTGCGCGAGGACTACGCGGCCGCGCGCGAGCTGCAGGCCGCCGGCATCGCCGCCGCGCCCGTGCTCACACCGCGCGATCTGCCGGCCGATCCGCAGCTACGCCTGCGCGGCTACTTCGAGACGGTGGACGACCCGGACATGGGGCCGTGGCCGCACGACGGCGTCGCCTGGCGGCTGAGCCGCACACCCGGCCGGGTGCGCGGTCCGGCGCCGCGGCTGGCCGAGCACACGCGCGCCGTGCTGGCGAACGTGCTCGGCTATTCCGCGGAGCAGATCGACGAGCTGTACCGCGCCGGCGCGGCTGGCAGCGCGCCGGCGCGGGGTTAGCCGCCCGGCTCCAGGATCTGCAGCTCGGCCTCCCAGCTCACCGGCAGCGCGTCGCGCACGCTGTTCGAGGCCGGACAGGCGGCCTCGTGCCGTGCCAGCGCCCGCCTGGCCGCCGCTTCGTACTCGGGCGCTAGCGGCAGGGCGTAGCGCGCGTGGACGCTGGCCAAACGCACACGGCCTCCGCGCAGAACTACGCGGCCGCAGACGAGCGCCTCCAGCCGGGCCGACGGGATATGGCGCGCCTCCAGCGTGCCCTGCAGCGTGCCGGCCAGTCAGCCGGCCAGCGCCAGCACGAGTTGGTCCAGCGCCCGCACACGCACGATGCCCTCGCCCAGGTCCGGCGCCGTTTCGACGGGCGGCAGCGGCGTCAGCTCCGGCTCAAAGACGCGGCCGAAGATCGCGTGCGCTGTGGGCTCGGCGGCGCCGCGTGCCCGCACGCGGGCGAGGTAGAGCAGCCGGTCGCGTGGGTCGGGCGCGGGCGCCGCTGAGGCGATGTGCAGGACGCGCCCACGCTCAGGCATCAGGCGGGCACGGCGGCGATCACGCCGGTGAAGCAGCCGGCCAGCGCCGCGGGATGCACGTAGAGCACGCGGCCGGCGTAGCCCGCGCCCGCCTCGCCGCTGAAGCGGACGTCGCGCGCCTCCAGGCCGCGGCGGGTGGCGGCGATGTCGTCGGTGTCCAGCGTAATCATGTAGGCGCTGGGACCGTGGCGTTGCCAGAAGCGGCCCATCGCCGTCTGCGGCCGGTGCACCTGCGCGATCTCGATGCTGTCGGCGGCGAAGCCCTGGCCGTAGTAGAGCGTGCGGCCCAGGTAGCCGTATTCGTCCTGGCGAAAGGACTCCTCGCGCACCGGCCGGCCGAACAGCCCTTCGTAGGCCGTGGCGGCGCTGTCGCGGTCCTCCACCAGGTTCGTCGCCTGCCAGACGCCGAGGTAGGGCGAGTTGGTATCGACTGGCTCGGGGCCGCTGCCGCTCTCCGTCAGCCAGACGGTGAGGCCGGGTAGCTGCTCGCGCTTGAGGCAGACCAGCTCTTCGTCGCCCAGGCGCAGCGGGTGCGCCTGCCGGCCGCACTGCTCCACGCGCAGGCGGGCATCGGCCAGGCTGTTGACCTCCAGGCCGATGCCGTAGATGCCCTGGCCGTGCTGATGCAGGAAGCGCGCCACCGGGCCGTCCGCCGACGGCTCGAGCAGTTGCACCCAGGCATCGCCCAGCGGCAGCGCCTCGCTCACGGCGCCAACGTCGGGCACGGCGACGCGGCGGCCGCGGCCCAGGCCCAGTCCCCGGCCGAACGCTGCCGCGCCCGTCTCAAGTGAGTGGACCGCGACCAGCACGCGATTGATGCGCCGCACCATCGTCGTCGCCTTTCGCTGCCTGCCGGCCTCGCCGGTGCGCCCTCTATTGTGGCACGCACGGCAGACGGGCGGGAGAGCGAACCTGCGAGGCAACCGTGCGAGCGGCGTCGCAACGGACGAGGCCGCCCGTTCGGGCGGCCTCCGCTGCGAGCGATGCGGCGAGATTGGACTAGGCGCGATGGCGGCGCAGCAAGACGCCGGCTCCCGTGAGCACGATGCCCGCGAGCACCAGGGCGCCGAGCAGCGTGGCGGTGGGCACCGAGTCGCCGCTGTTGGGCAGGTTGCCGGGCGCGGCCGTGCCGCCGGTGCCGGCGCCCGCGGCCGGCGAGGGCGCGGCGGCTGCCCCCGCCACCAGCGGGGTCGAGATCGGCGCACAGATCACGCCGGAGCCGACGTTCGGCGCGGTGCCCTGGTGCACGTTGACGTACCAGCCCTTCGTGGGGATGCCCTTCGACGGATCGATCGTGATTGTTGTGCTCGACGTGCCCTTGCCGCTGGCGTCCGCCTTCACATCGTTGAAGGGATAGACGACGGGGCCGCCGGAATCGCAGCCGGCAATCGGTGTGCCGGTGCCGGGACTGTGGATATGGTCGGCGCGGTCGTCGTTCGGCTTCAGACCGTTGACCGTAACATCGACCTTCACCTGGTTGCCGCCCAGCGGCGTGAAGGTGACGGAACCGGAAAGGGATGAATCGCCGGTGGGCACCATCGGCACCGTCGTCGGCGCGGTTTGCGCCATCACGGCGAGTACGCCGCCGGTCACCAGCATTGCGGCGACCGTGCCGATCGCCAGCAGTTTGCCGAGCTGTCTGCGCACCATGCACACTCCTATGCTGTGCCCGTCCCTGGGCGATTCGGCGGCCCGTCCTGGACCGTCTCCAGCAACATACGACAGGTAACGTAGCGCAGATCAGATGCGGACTCAATGTCAATGAGGAGTACAACGCGCGTAGCCGGCCCATTGCTCCAGAGAATTGCCATCTTTGTGGCATTACGGTCCGACAACGACACGTCCGCGCATACCGGGATGAATCGTGCAGTAGTACGCGAAATCGCCGGCGGCCGGAAAAGTCAGCGTGGCGCTCACGTCCTCCTCGATCACGCCCGAGTCCATGCTCGTGTCGTCTGTCGTCACGGTGTGCGCGTCGGCATCGTCGTTCTGCCAGGTGACGGTTGCGCCAACGGACACGCGAATCACCGGCGGCATGAAGGTGAAGCCGCTGATGCGCACACGCGTCTGCGCCACACCCTGGCCGCGCGGCGGCGGCGCGGAGGGCGGCGGCATGAACGCCTGCGCCGCCGCATCGGCATCCACGCTCTGCGTCAGGTAGGCGAAGAGGCCGTCCTCGATCGTGAACGAGTCGTGGCCGTCCAGGTAGCCGCGCAGCCAGCCGGGCGCGGCGCGGAAGCGCCAGTCCACGTCCACGTAGGGGTCGCTCTCGGCGACGTTGCTCGTCTCGATTGTGAAGCCGGCGAGCGGCGGCAGCTTCTGGTAGAAGGCGAGGATGCCGCCGGCGCCGCTGCCGCCCGTGACCAGCGGCGAATCGATGCCCGCGTCCGGCGTGAAGAAGGCCGGCAGGGCGCCGAAGTCGCCGCTGTTGACGGCGGCGGCGAACGCCTGGTAGTAGGCGGCGACGAGCTGCTGCGGATCGGCGATCGGCGGCCGCGGCGCCGGTGTGACCTGGGCGATGTACGGCGGGGCAGCCTGTACGCGGTGCGGCGCACGGCCAGCGGCGCCGATCGCCGCCAGCAGCGCCAGCGAGCCCACCAATGCCGGCACGATCGTGCGGCTCATCCGTTTCTCCCGCGGGAGGCAGAAACATCGCTCAGTATCGGTCAACACGAGCGTCGCCGCGAGCGGGTTGCGTACCCAAGCGTTACGCTGCTGACGCCGCGTCCGCAAGCGGCTATGGTGGGGCAGGCCACACCCGGCCGCGGAGCAGAGACGATGAGCGAAAACGCAGCATCTGCCACGAGCGCAACGAGCCTTGCCGCGCGCTTCCAGCCCTCGCAGCAGGCGAGCGACGACCTCTGGGAGGTGCTCTACACCACCCGCGCCATCCGCCGGCTGAAGCCCGACCCCGTTTCCGACGAGGTGCTCTATCGCCTGCTTGACACGGCGATCCGCGCCCCCAGCGGCGGCAACCAGCAGGGCTGGCGCTTCATCGTGATCCGCGACCGGGCGACGAAAGAACGGCTGGGCGCGCTGTACCGCGAGAGCATCGAGGGTTTGTTCGCCAGCGGCTACGGCCAGGCGCCGCCCGGCGTCACCTTCACGCCGGCGCAGATCGAGGCGACGGAGAAGATGCGCAGGTCGGCGCAGTACCTGGCGACGCACTTCGCCGAGGCGCCGGTCTACGTGCTGGGCTGCATCCGCGCGGCGGTGAATCCGGGCATCACCGCGGGCGCCAGCATCTACCCGGCGATCTGGAGCCTGCAGCTCGCCGCTCGGGCGCTGGGCCTGGGCAGCACGCTGACGACGGTGCACCGCACGCGCGAGGCGCAGGTAAAGGAGCTTTTGGGCGTGCCGGAGGGCTTCGAGACGGCGGCGCTGATTCCGCTCGGCTACCCGCGCGGCCGCTTCGCCCCCGGCCCGCGCCAGCCGGTGGAAGCGGTCAGCTTCCTCGACCGCTGGGGCGCGGCCTTCGAGCAGGGCCGGGGCTGAAGCGGCCGGAGCGCGGCGTCTCGCCTGCCGGCGACGGCGACCGATCGCGCGTTGCCGCGGAGCACGGCTCGCAGCCGATGCTCGGCGCGTGGGCGCTGGTCACGCAGTGCCGCAGGCGTATACTTCGGGTACTGATTCGAGGAGCATCGAGAGCACGTCAGATGGCGTCTCCGCATCGGCGCCCGTCCGCCGCTGTGACCGGTCCGTGGACCAGCCATGCCTTGAGCTACGTGCTGCCGCTGCCGCGCACGCCGCTCATCGGCCGCGAGCAGGAGCTGGCAGCGGTACAAGCGCTTCTGTGCCGCGACGACGCCGGCCTGCTGACCCTCACCGGCGCGGGCGGCTGCGGCAAGACGCGGCTTGCGCTCGCGGTCGCCGCGGCGCTGGCCGAGGACTTCTCCGACGGCGTTGCCTTCGTCCCCCTGGCCGCCCTCACGGATCCGGGACTGGTCGCCGCATCGATCGCCCGGGCGCTGGGGGTGCCTGAAGCGGCCGGGGTCTCGATTACGGAGCGCCTCACCGCGTTCCTGGCGCCCAGGCGCCTACTCCTGCTGCTGGACAACCTCGAGCAGCTGCTGCCCGCCGCGCCGATCGTGGCCGAATTGCTGGCGTCGTGCCCCGGACTGACCGTGCTGGCGACCAGCCGGACGGCGCTGCGCCTCTCTGCTGAGCAGGAATTTCTCGTCCCGCCGCTTGCCTTCCCGCCAGAAGACGCCCCACTCGCGGTTGAGAGCCTGGGCCAGGTGGCCGCCGTGGCGCTGTTCTGCCAGCGAGCCCGCAGCGTGGGCGGCGCTTTTCGCCTGACGGCGCAGAATGCCGCGGCCGTGGCGGAGATCTGCCGCCGCGTGGACGGCCTGCCGCTGGCGATCGAGCTGGCGGCTGCCCGGCTGAAGGTGCTTTCACCCCAGACGCTGCTGGAGCGCCTGGGCCAGCGGCTGCGGATCCTGACGGGCGGCCCACGGGATCTGCCTCCCCGCCAGCAGACGCTGCGCGCGACCCTCGCCTGGAGCTACGAGCTGCTCAGCCCGGCCGAGCAGACGCTCTTCCGGCGGCTGGGCGTCTTCGCGGGCGGCTGCACCCTCGCCGCCGCCGAGCAGATCTGCAACGCAGATGGCGGCCTCGGCATCGAAGTGCTGGAAGGCATCGCCGGCCTCGTCGACCACAACTTGCTCCAGCGTGCGCCCGGCGACGGCGAGCCGCGCTTCGCCATGCTGGAAACCGTGCGGGAATACGCGCTGGAGCGACTGGCGACGAGCGGCGAAGCGGCGGACATCGTCCAGCATCATCTCAGCTATTACCTGGCGCTGGCCGAGGAGGTGGACTCGCATGCGTACGGCGCAGCGTGGGAAAGCTGGTTTGCGAAGCTTGATGCTGAGCTAGACAACCTGCGGGCAGCGCTGCAAGCGGCCATCGAGACGATCGCCGATGCCGAACTGGCGCTTCGCCTGGCAGCAGCGCTGGGAAACTACTGGTGGTGGCGTTCACATGCCAATGAAGGCAGCGGCTGGCTGCGCCGCGTCCTCGCCATTCCCGGTCCGGCGTCGCCCGCGCGTGCCAGGGCGTTGTGCCGCGCGGGTACCCTGGCCTGGGACGCGGGCGAGCTCGAGGTTGCCGTTGGCCTGCTCAAGGAGAGCGCCGCGGCAGTGCAGGAGTGCGGCGACAGTGTCGAGCTCACCTACGTGCTGAGCGAACTCGGCGCCATGCTCCGCGACCAGGGCCAGCGTGTGACCGGCCGCCAAGCCCTCGAGGAGAGCGTGGCACTTGCCCGTGCGAGCGGGAATATGCGGGATCTGCCGCTGGCGTTGGTCCGGCTGGCGGCGCTGCGGCGGATGGCGGGAGATCCGACGGCTCAGGCCATGCTGGAGGAAGGGTTGGTGCAGGCCCGCAGGACCGAAAACTGGCGAGCCGTCGGCACTGCGCTGAATTGCCTCGGCGAATGGGCCCGCGAGGCCGGTGACTATCCTCGCGCGCTGGCCTATTACGAGGGCGCGTATGCAACCTGGGGGGAAACGCGGAACCACCGGTCGGCGCTGATGCTTGCAAACCTGGGCTACGCAGCGTTGGGCTGCGGCGACGTCGACCGGGCCGCGGCTTCATTTGCCACCGGTCTCACGCTGTCTCGGGAGTTCGGTCTTCGCCGCTGGACGATCGACAACATCGCGGGGCTCGGCGCCGTGGCCGGGGCGCGCGGGCGACACCTGCCGGCGGCCCGTCTGCTTGGAGCGGCCGAAGCCCAGTTTGTCGCCGCCGGCCCGTTCCACAACCCCTCCGATCAGGCGGAATACGACTACACCCTCGGCGCTGCCCGCGCGGCGCTGGGTGAAGCGGCATTTGCCTCGGCCCGGGCCGAGGGTCGCTCGCTGTCCCTGGAGCAGGCGATCGATGAGGCGCTCGCGGCGACCGAGCCGCCGGCAGCTCCTGCTGCCCTTGCCGATCGCTTGTCGGGCCAGCATCGCCACGGCGCAACGCGAGCGCGGTATCCGGACGGGCTCACCGCACGCGAGGTCGAGGTCCTGGGGCTGATCGGCCGCGGCAACACCAGCCGGGAGATCGCCGATCAGCTCGTGCTCAGCATCCGCACCGTCCACCGGCACATCGCCAACATCTACGCCAAGATCGGCGCCCGCGGCCGCGCCGACGCCGTCGCCTACGCGCTGCGCCACCAGATTGCGCCCACCTGACCGGCGCCGCGGGTATTCCCTGCCGGCGAAAGATACATACCCCTGCCTCCCTGGATCTGGGTAGTTGTGCCGACGGCAGCCGCTCCGCGCGCCGCTAGCCTGCCGGTGTGAGGCGGTCCGCGTGGGCCGCGCCGCACAGCGGGAGGGCAGGGCCATGCAGAGCAACCTGACGGCGCACCTGGTTGGCAGCGTTCAACGCATCGGCGGCAACAGGCGATTGCTGGCAACGGCCGGCGCCGCGATACTGGCAATCGCGGCGGGCACGGGCGCCGGCATCTGGCTGAACACCGAGCACGGCGGCGGCAGACACGAGCAAAGTCAGGAAGCGGCGTCGGCAGCGGTCCGGCCAGCCCTCGACCTTCACGGCGCCTTCACGGTCTACCTCGTCGGCTCGCAGGCGGAGGCCGCGGGACTTCAACATGAGCTGACGCGCTTCTCGACCAAGATCGCCGGCGATACTGCGCCGCCGAACGAGGCGATCTTCGTGGCCGGCTCGCCGCAATCGACGGCGGAGACGCGCCGTGCTCTCAAGAACCTGCTGCTGGAATACGGCGGCGGCAACGTGCGGGTACAGGATCTGCGCCACCCCACCGTGGAGAGCAGCAGTGCGCCGGCGCCTGCTCCGCAGACCTTCACGGTCTACCTGGTAGGGTCGCGGACCGAGGCGGATGCGCTGCGGCAGGAGATAGCCTGGCAGGCCTACAAGCTGGATGGCACGACGTCGCCGGCGAACGAAGCGGTCTTGCCGGCCGGCACCGCGCAGGAGCGGGCGGAGGCGTGGCTGTACATCAAGACCCTGACGCTGGACCTCAGCCCACAGCACGTGCGCGTGGCAGATCTGCGGCGGCGCTAAGCGCCCGCGGCCGATCGTCCGGGGCCGCTTCACACAGATGCGACGGCCGCGCGGAAAACCCGCGGCCGTCGCGTTTTCGTATAGCTTCCGATAAAGTGACGCCAATCCGAGGGCGGAGAGGCGGACATGCGCAGCTTCTGGGCGGACGCGACGGACGACCGGCGGCTGCTGCGGCTCGCGGCGCTGGGGCTGGCGGGCGCCGTCTGGCTGCTGAGCATGGCCGCGCCGCGCAAGGCCGGCCTCACGGCTGCGTTCGTGCTGCCCTTCACGCTGCTCGTGCTCGCCGTCGCCCTGGTGGACCTGACGGCGCCCCCGGCACGGGCGGCGCTCTGGCGCCGGCTGCTCTGGCTCGCCGTCGAGCTGGTGCTCTGCTACGAGATCGTGAAGCTGCAGGGCACGCTGATCCGCCCGACCCTGATCTACCTGCTGCCCGCCAGCCAGGCGCTGCTGCTCTTCGGCACCCGCTGGGGGCTGCTGCTCGGCCTCTCGGCCTGGCTCGCCTACCTGGTGAACATCTGGGCCGGCGCGGTGCCGCATCGCCTGGGCGACTTCCCCAACTATTTATCGTTCTTCCTCGCGCCGTACGTCGTCGCCGTCGTGCTGACGCTGGCGGCGTTGCGCCAGGCCGAGGATCGCCGCCGCCTGCAGGCGCTCTACGACGAGCTGCGCGCTGCGCACGTCGAGCTGCAGGAGCTGCACCGCCGCGCGCGGCAGGCCGCCGTGAGCGAAGAACGCAACCGCCTGGCGCGCGAGATCCACGACACGCTGGCGCACTACCTCACGATCGCCAACGTGCAGCTCGAAGCGGCAGAAAAGCTGGCGGACGAGCAGCCGGCACGGGCGCTCGACCTGGTGCGCCGCGCCCGGCGGCTCACGGTCGCATGCCTGCAGGAGGTGCGGCGCTCGGTGCGCGCCCTGCGCGCCGCCTCGCTCGAGGAGCTGGCGCTGGCGGGCGCCCTTCGCCGGCTGTGCAGCGAGTTCGCCGGCAACACGGGTATCGCCGTGCAGGCGGAGATCGACCTGCCGGACGATGCCGTGCTGCCGCCAGAGGCGGCGCTGGCGCTCTTCCGCGCGGCGCAGGAGGGGCTGACCAACGTGCAGCGGCACGCCCGCGCTGCCACGGCCATACTCAGCGTCGGGCGCGGCGACGGCCGGCTCACGCTCGTGCTGCAGGACGACGGCGTCGGGCCGGCGGACGGCGCGGAGCGCGCGGGCGGCTTCGGACTGCTCGGCCTGCACGAGCGGCTGGCGCTGATCGGCGGGCACCTGCGCTTCGGGCGCGGGCCGCAGGGCGGCGGGCGCCTGGAGGTCGATCTGCCCGATCCCGACGGCGCCGGCGGCCGGCCCGCGGCGCTGCCTGCCGGCGAGCCAGTGGAGGACGACACGCCGCGGGCGCAGCCGATCGCCGGCGCGAGGGCCGGGCGATGAGCGCCATACCCACCGAACGGCCGGGCGCCGCGCGCATCCTGCTGGCCGACGACCAGCGGCTGATGCGCGAGGGGTTGCGCACCCTGCTCGAGCTGCACGCCGATCTGCGGGTGGTGGGAGAGGCGGGCGACGGCGTGGAGGCGGAGCGGCTGGTCGAGCTGCTGCGGCCCGACGTGGTGTTGATGGATCTGCGCATGCCCCGCCGCGACGGCGTGACGGCGACGCGGCGCATCGGCAAGCGCTGGCCCGGCGTGCATGTGCTCGTGCTCACGACGTACGACGACGATGAGCTGGTCTTCCGCTCGCTCGAAGCAGGGGCGGCCGGCTATCTGCTCAAAGACGTCGGCTCCGACGCGCTGGCCGAAGCCGTGCGCGCCACGCTGCGCGGCGATTCGCCCCTGCAGCCCAGCGTCGCGCGCAAGCTGCTGCAACGCTTCCGCTCCGCCGGCGGGCTGGCGGCGGGCGACGCCGCGCAGGCCGCGACGTCCTCGTTTCCCGCGGAGACGGAGCCATTGACTGCTCGCGAGCGGGACGTGCTGCGCCTGCTGGGCGGCGGCGCCACCAACCGCGAGATCGCCGTGGCGCTCTCTCTGAGCGAGGGCACGGTCAAGAACTACATCTCCACCGTGCTGGCCAAGACCGGCCTGCACGACCGCACGCAGGCCGCCCTCTTCGCCGTGCGCCACGGCCTGGCCTGACCGGCATCGTCTCTCTCCGCTAGTGGCGCTTCGCCCGCCGCCGCGGCGTCATCCGCCGCAGATCGCTGGCTTTTGACGCCGAAGCATGACGCCGGTCACATCGACGGGCGCCAGTGCATGACCGGCGGCACTGGCAGAGACGGCGCCCATGGCGCGATCGTGGCGGAACGACACAGCGCGCGGAGGTCGTTTGCCACGCGTCTCACCTGGCGCACGCTCCTGCCCCTTTGCCTGCTCGCGAGCGCCGCCCTTGCCCTGCTGCTGAGCCTGCGCCTCAGCGGCGCCGGCAACGCGCGGGCGCAGGCGGAGCCGGAGCCGATCCCGGTCCCTGTCGTGCTGGTCTTTGGTCCGGGCGCCGACCGCACCCAGGACGGCTGGGTGATGATTTCCCGTCAGCCCCGCTCACGGCAGACCGGCGTGCAGATCGAGCTGGCGCCGCTGGTGACGGCGCCGCAGCACGCCGCGATCTACATGGGCCACTGCACCGACGCGGCGCCCGGCGACATCGCCTTCCAGCTCAGCGACGCGACGGCCGGCGAATCGATGACCACGCTCGACACCTCGCGCCGCGGCCTGTTCAACGGCACGATGTCGATCCGCGTGCAGGGCACGGACAGCGATCCCAGCCTGTTCACCGCCTGCGTCGACCTGCCGCTGCGGCACATGGGCCTGGGCAGCGGCCCGCACCGCAACCAGCCCACCCCGCCGCCCGCCGCCGATTGAGGCTTCGGCGAGGGGCAATGGTTGCGCTCCGAGCGGCTATCCACCTGGGTTGGGGACGGCGGGTGACCGGCGCGGCGGCGCGCCGATCAGATCCCGGGAGGGCTGTCTTCACGCATGAGTCCCTCGTTACGCGGTCTCGACTCTCTGGCTGTCGCTTCAAACGGCGCCGGCGGCGTTCGTACCATGGGCGCCGATCGGGCCGGCCGGCAGCCCTGAGGCATGGAACGAGGGCACGAGGGTGCGATCCGACCAGAGCAGTTCACCGCGGCGCTTCGCTCGCACGCGCGCCTCGGCCAGGCGCCGGGCCCGCGCAGCTACGCCGGCGATCTGCTGGTGTTGCCGGCGACGGTGTTCGTGCTGTTCGTGGCCGTGCCGCTCCTCGCCCTCACCTGGCGGGCGGCCCAATCGGGCGCGTTGTGGAGCAGCCTCGCGCAGCCGCCGAT
>DATGEL010000075.1 GCA_035310145.1 Dehalococcoidia bacterium | reverse complement strand
GCACGGCGCCCTACGAGCAGCGCGCCACCCTCGTGCTGAAGATCGCCGAGACGCTACGCGCCCAGAAGGAGCGGCTCGCGAAGATCATCACGCTGGAGATGGGCAAGCCCATCGCCGAGGCCGAGGCCGAGGTCGAGAAGTGCGCCTGGAACTGCGAGTTCTACGCCGATCACGCCGAGCGGCTGCTGGCCGAGGAGCCGGTTGGCACGAACGCGACCGAGAGCTACGTCGAGTTCGAACCGATTGGGCCGGTGCTGGCGGTGATGCCCTGGAACTTCCCCTTCTGGCAGGTGTTCCGCTTCGCCGCGCCGGCGCTGATGGCGGGCAACACGGCGCTGCTGAAGCACGCCTCCAACGTGCCGCAGTGCGCCCTCGCCATCGAGGAGGTCTTCCGCGACGCCGGGCTGCCGCAGGGCTGCTTCCGCACGCTGCTGATCCCCGGCTCGGCGGTCGAAGCGGTGATCGCCGACAAGCGGGTGCGCGCCGTCACGCTCACCGGCAGCGACGAGACGGGCACGAAGGTCGCGGCCGCCGCCGGTCACCATCTGAAGAAGACGGTGCTGGAGCTGGGCGGCTCCGACCCGTTCATCGTGCTGGCCGACGCGGACCTGGACGGCGCCGCGGCCACGGCGGCCCGCGCCCGCTTCCAGAACACCGGCCAGTCTTGCATCGCCGCCAAGCGCTTCATCGTGGAAGAGGCGGTGGCCGCGCCCTTCCTCGAGCGCTTCAAGGCCGAGGTCGAGCGGCTGGCCGTGGGCGACCCGCTCGACCGAGGTAGCCAGGTTGGCCCCATGGCCCGCGACGACCTGCGCGACGACCTGGACCGCCAGGTGCGCGACTCGATCGCGCAGGGCGCCGGCGTGGTGACGGGCGGCAAGCGCCGCGCCGGTCGCGGCTATTTCTACGAGCCGACGATCCTCTCCGGTGTGACGGCGCGGATGCCCGCCTTCCGCGAGGAGACGTTCGGTCCGGTTGCCGCCGTGATCGTGGCCGGGAACGCGGACGAGGCGATCGCGCTGGCGAACGACTCGGAGTTCGGCCTGGGCGCGGCGCTGTGGACGCGGGACCTGGCGCGGGCGCGGCAACTGGCGCGGCGCATTGAGTCGGGCTCGGTTTTCATCAACGGCATGGTGGCCTCGGACCCGCGGCTGCCGTTCGGCGGCGTCAAGCGCAGCGGCTACGGGCGGGAGCTCTCCTCGTTCGGCATCAGGGAGTTCGTCAATATCCAATCCGTGTGGATCGGCCCGGCCACGCAGGCCGCCGCGCCGCAGCAGCAGGCGAAGGCGGCGGTGGAGTAGCCGGCACACACGCCCCTTGTCGCTTGTGATTGCAGAGTTCGCCGGTGCCGCTGACTTCTCCGTACCTGACGGGGATTCCGCTGGCTCGGCCGCTGCGTGAGGCGGATCCGGTCGCGCACCCCGCAAGCCGCGCACTACCCCGCGCCCCGGCTCTCTCAGACAGCCCGCAATCGTCTCGCGGTCTCAGGGCCACAGGTGCATAGGTGTACGGGAGAGAAAGGGGTTGGGGTATGAGTGCCGTCCTCCGATCTTGCATGCTAGCATGCGATACAGATAGAACACAGGCAGCGTTGGCAAGGGAGCCGTGCAATGGTGCAGACCGACCAGTGGAGCCCCGCCCAGTACAACAAGTTCCGCACGGAGCGCATGCAGCCGTTCTTCGACCTCGTGGCGCTGATTCGCCCGCGCGACGGCATGCAGGCGATCGACCTCGGCTGCGGCACCGGCGAGCTGACTGCACTGCTCGCCGAACGCCTGCCCGCGGCCACGGTGCTCGGCGTCGACTCCTCCGCGGCCATGCTGGAGCAGGCAGCGCCCCGCGCCGGCGCCCGCCTCAGCTTCGCGCGCCAGGCCGCGGCGACGCTCGCGGACTTCTCCGCCTACGACCTGGTCTTCTCGCACGCCGCCCTGCAATGGGTTCCGAACAACGAAGGGCTGATGCGGCGTATCCTCGGCTCGCTGCGGCCCGGCGCGCAAATCGCCGTGCAGTTGCCCAACAATGAGGCGCACCCCTCGCATGTCGAGGCACAGGCGCTGGCCGCCGAGCCGCCGTTCCGCGAACAGCTCGGTGGCTTCGTGCGGCGCAGCGAGGCGCTGCCGCTGGAACGGTACGCGGAGCTGCTCCACGAGCACGGCTTCCGCGAGCAGGCCTGCTTCGAGAAGATCTACGGCCACGAGCTCCCGTCTTCGAGCGACGTGGTGGAGTGGGTGAAGGGCACCAGCCTCGGCTCGTACCTGTCGCGGCTGAATGCGGCGGACGCGGCAGCCTTCCAGGCGGCCTACCGGGCGCGGCTGCTGTCGCGCATCGGCGAGCAGGCGCCCTACTTCTATCCCTTCCGCCGCATGCTGTTCTGGGGCATAAAGGCCTGAAGAACCGGGCCGCGCCGCGTGCTCGCTCACAGCCCCTTGATGAACTCGATCAGCGCGGCGTTGACCTCGTCGGGGCGCTCCTGCTGTGTCCAGTGGCCGCAGCCGGGCAGCATCACCGTCTTCGTCAGGTTCGGAACGAAGGCCTTCAGCCCCGCGATCAGCTCGCTGAAGCCGGGGAACTGCACCACCAGGTCGCGGTCGCCGGCCATATAGAGCGCCGGCGGCAGGACCTGCGCCCCGTTCCAGGCCGCGGTCAGCTCCCAGGTCAGGTCCATCGCCCGGTACCAGTTCAGCCCGCCCGTGAAGCCCGTGCGGCTGAACTCGGCCGTGTAGAAGTCGATGTCGGCCTCCGTCAGCCAGGGCGGCAGCGACTGCGGCGCCGCCATCGCGCCGAGAAAGCCCTGCGGCACCACGCCCACCGGCCCTTCGCCGCGCGGCGCGTCGCCCGAGGCGCTGTACAGCGTGCGGCGCATCGTCTCGCGCACGTCGCGCTCCAACTCCTGCTCGGCCACGCCCGGCTGCTGGAAGTAGACGATGTAGAAGTTCTCGCCCGCGGCGGCGCGCAGGGCGGCGATGGGGGGCGTGGGGGCGCGGGGCGTGTAGGGCACGCTCAAGCCCACCACGCCGCGGATGCGCTCCGGCCGCAGCAGCGCCGTCTGCCAGGCCAGCGGCGCCCCCCAGTCGTGGCCCACGAT
>DATGEL010000074.1 GCA_035310145.1 Dehalococcoidia bacterium | reverse complement strand
CGACGAGGGCATGCCCGGCTTCGTGGTAGGCGACGCGTTGTTTCTCGTCGTCGTGCATGATCCGGCTCTGGCGCTTGAGGCCGACGGCGCCGCGCTCGACGGCCTCGTCGAAGTCCTCCATCATGACCATTTCCTTGCCGCTGCGTCCGGCCATGAGGGCGGCCTCGTTGACGAGGTTGGCCAGGTCGGCGCCGACCGAGCCGGGCGTCAGGCTGGCGACATGCCGCAGATCGACATTCGGTGAAACCTTGACGTTGCGGACGTGCACCTTGAGGATCGCCTCGCGGCCATTGATGTCGGGACGATCGACAACCACGGTGCGGTCAAAGCGTCCCGGGCGCAAGAGGGCCGCGTCGAGGGTTTCGGGCCGGTTGGTGGCGGCCATGATGATGACGCCGCGATTCGAGTCGAAGCCGTCCATCTCGACAAGGAGCTGGTTGAGGGTTTGCTCGCGTTCGTCGTGGCCGCCGACGGCGGCGCCGGTGCGGGTCTTGCCGAGGGCATCGAGCTCGTCAATGAAGATGATGCAGGGGGCCTGGCTCTCGGCGTTGCCGAAGAGATCACGGACACGGGCGGCGCCGACGCCGACGAACATCTCGACGAAGTCCGAACCGCTGAGGCTGAAGAACGGGACATCGGCCTCGCCGGCGACCGCCTTGGCCAGCAGCGTCTTGCCGGTGCCGGGCGGGCCGACCAGCAGCACGCCGCGCGGAATGCGCGCGCCGAGCGCGGCGAACTTCTCCGGGTACTTGAGGAACTCGACGACTTCGGCGAGCTCCTCCTTCGCCTCATCCACACCGGCGACGTCGACAAAGGTGACGGTCGGCTTATTGCCGGTGAACATGCGCGCCCGGCTCTTGCCGAAGCTCATCGCCTGCGAGTTGGAGCCCTGCGCCTGGCGCATCATGAACAGCAGGATGGCGCCGAAGATGATCAGCGGCAGGAAGTTGAAGAGGATGCCCAGCCAGTTGCCGAACTGGCTCGGCTCCTTGACGTTGACCGGCACCTTCTCGATCTGCGCCGGGTCGACGTGGGCGTCGTTCAGCACGCTGTAAACGGTGCCACCGTCTTCCTTGCGCGAGTGGTACTTCGAGCCGTCGTTCAGGGTGACGGAGAGGCTGTTGCCTTGAACGTCGATCTGCTTGATGTTGCCGCTGCGGGCGTCGGTCACGACCTGGCCCAGCGGCTTGCTCGGGGTGCTGCTGCCCCCGGCGAAGAAGCTGAAGACGATGGCGATGACCGCCACCAGGATCAGCAGATAGATAAAGCTGTTCCTGAGCCAACGGGAATACATGGCAGCTCCGGTTCGGGACCAGCGTACCAGCGGCCGGAACGCCGGCCCGAGGCGCGCTGCGGTGAGCGGCGATAGCTACTCTAGCAAAAGTATACCATCGCTTGAGGAACCCGCCAACGAAGAACGGGCTACTGATACTATCGCCCATTCGGCTAGGCGTTGAAGTGACGCACGGCACAGCATGAAACGACCGACTTCGGCCCGAACGACGCCTTCAGGCGTCGTTGGCGTGATCGGGAACACGGGCCTGAAGGCCGTGGCGTGGGCAGCCACCGTGCCGGATCGAGAGATCGAGCACGACTGGCAGGCGCTCGGCTTCCGGCGCGTCGCCGGCGTGGACGAGGTCGGCCGCGGGCCGCTGGCGGGGCCGGTGGTGGCCGCCGCCGTGATCCTGCCGCGCCGCGATCCGGCCTGGCTCCGGGAGCTGCGCGACAGCAAGCTGCTCGCCCCGGCGCAGCGCGAGCGGCTGGCCTGCCTGATTCGCCGCGAGGCGCCGGCCTACGGCGTCGGCGTTGCCAGCGCCCGGCGCATCGACGAGATCGGCATCGCCGCCGCGGCGCGCGAGGCGATGCGCCGGGCCGTCGTCCTGCTGGCCCCGGCGCCGGAGGCACTGCTGCTCGACGCCTTCCACCTGGACGGCGTGCCGCAGCCGCAGGAGGCGATCATCCGCGGCGATTCCCGCTGCAGCGCGATCGCCGCCGCGTCCATCATCGCCAAGGTCGCGCGCGACCGCATGCTGGATGGCCTCGACCACCGCTTTCCGGGCTACGGCTTCGGCCGCAATCGCGGCTACGCCACCGCCGAGCACCTCGCCGCCCTCGCCCGCCTCGGCCCCACGCCCATCCACCGCCGCTCCTTCGCCCCGCTGCGCCTCGAAGGCGAGCGAGAGCCGGAACACCGGCCTTGACGCAGAATCACGACGACAAACGCCCAGCCGCGGCCGGCCCGCCTCGCCGCCCAGACACGCGCCGCGCGCTCGGCGCCTTCGCGGAGCGGCTGGCGGCGGGGCGGTTGGAGCGCGCGGGCTACCGTATCGTCGGGCGGAACGCGCGGGCCGGCCCGGGCGAGATCGACATCGTCGCGCTGAAAGACGGCCAGACGGTGCTGGTCGAGGTGCGCGCCCGGCGCGAGGGCGACCTCGGCTCGGCCCTCTGGTCGATCACGCCGGCCAAGCGCCGCCACCTGCTCACCGCCGCCGAGCAGTTCCTGGCCGAGCACCCGGAGCTGCCGCAGGAGGCGCGCATCGACCTCGCCGCCGTCACGTTGGACCGCACCGGCAAGGTCATCGACGTGCAGATCGTCGAGAACGCGATCGAGGGGTGAGCCTGCGCTTTCGGCCCTCACCCCCGGGTCCCTCTCCCAATCCTGGGTGAGGGGGATCGTACGGGGCGGCGTCGGGGCGGCGGGCTAACCGCACCGTGAGCGGAGCGCCTGACCCAGGATTGGGGGAAGGGTTGGGGATGAGGGCCGATGGCCCGTTGGCCCTCACGCCCGGCGCCGTTATGCTGGAGAGGCGAGCCAGCGATGCCGATCTACGAATTCTTCTGCAACGATTGCCGCAAGCGGGTCGAGGTCTTCCGCCGCAGCGTCAGCGCCGCGGGCGGCGAACGCTGCCCCACCTGCGGCGGCGCAGAGCTGCGCCGGCTCGTCTCGCGCTTCGCCGTGCACCGGTCCGTCAGCGAGTTCGGCAGCGCGGACGAAGAGTCGTACATCGACGGGCTGGAGGACGAAGACCCGCGGGCGATGGCGCAGTGGGCGCGGCGCATGCAGCAGGAGAGCGGCGAAGACCTCGGCCCCGAGTTCGACGGCATGCTCTCGCGCATGGAAGCCGGCGAACTGCCCGACGATGACGACGAGTTCGATGACGGCGGTTTCGACGGCGGCGACGAATTCGGCGACGACTTTTGAGCTGATTCAGTACGAGCGAGGGCGGCGATGCCCATCTACGAATACCGCTGTAAAGAATGCGGCCGCCTGACGAGTGTGTTCACGCGCAGCGTCTCGCAGGCCGTCGAGCCGGCGTGCAGCCACTGCGGCAGCGCGGCGCTGGAGCGCGCTCCGTCCAAGTTCGCCTATCACCGCAGCGAGCAGCAGATCCTGGAGCAGTACGGTACGCCGGAGCCGGGCGCCGGGCCGGACGCCTACAAAGACCCGCGCCAGATCGGCCGCTGGGTCGAAAAACGCTTCGACGAGATGGGCATGGAGCTGCCCTCCGAGGCACGCACGATGATCGATGCCGCCCGCCAGGGCGAGTTCCCGGAGCCGGTCAAGGATCTCTAACCGGCGCGGCGCGAGGAGCCGAGCGATGGCCGAGCCCGTAGCCGCTGATGGCCTGGCGCCGCAGCTCGACCGCATCATGGCTGGCGTGCGGGAAAACCTGGTGGCCAAGCATGCAGCGCGCGAGCGGGCGCTGCCGCTCTGCCGCGAGGTGATTCGCCTCTCCGCCAACGGCATCCGCGCCACGCACCGCGACGAGTTTTCCCGCGCCCGCGAATTGCTCGGGCAGGCCACGACGCTGTTGCGCCAGATCCGCGAGGCGCTGGAGGGCCACGCCGACATCTTCTTCGCCGGCTTCGTGCACGATGCGCAGAAGGAGCACGCCGAGGCGGCGCTCACGCTGGCATTGGTGGCCGGCGAGCCGCTGCCGGCTCCCGCCGAGCTTGCCGTGGAGCATGCCGCCTATCTCAACGGCATGGGCGAGGCCGTGGGCGAGCTGCGCCGCTACCTGCTCGACAGCCTGCGCGACGGCGACATCGCCCGCTGCGAGCGCTTCCTGCGCGCCATGGACGATATCTATGACGTGCTCGTGACCGTGGACTATCCAGACGCGCTCACCGGCGGCCTGCGCCGCACCACGGACGTGACCCGCGGCATCTTGGAGCGCACCCGCGGCGACCTGACCACGGCCGCCCTGCAAACCCGGCTCGAAGGCCGGCTCGCGGCGTTCGAGGCGCGGCTGCTCGGACCCCCATCCCCCGACCCCTTCCCCCAATTCTAGGGGAAGGGGTGATCGATGCACGGAGCGGTTAGGGCTGAAGGCATGGCGCAGAGCCTCCCCAGCTCCGGTCCGAAGCTCCCCTCTCCCGCGATTGGGACGATGAGACCGACCCTGGGTTGAGGGCTGGCGGCGCGCTGCAATCAACTCCCGTAGCGAACTATCCGCTTGGCGCCTCTTTGCCCGGCGCCTGCGCTTGAACGTAGGATAGGCGGCTGATACATTCCACAATCGATGGGCGCTGGGCGGTTACGTGCGCGTTTCCGGTCCGGCGCTTCGCATACCAACGGGCTTCCCCGTTACCGCTTGGACGGATTCGCCGAGACGAGAAGGGAGCGCACGGCATGGGTATCGTGTGGATCGTACCCATCGTCGGTGTCATCGCGGTGCTGTTCGCGGGCTGGCTGGCGCGCGACGTACTGACCTACGACACCGGCACCGCGGCCATGCAGGACATCGCCGACCGCATCTTTGAGGGCGCGATGGCCTTCCTGCGGCGCCAGTATCAGACGATCGCCGCGCTTTCCATCGTCGTGGCGATCATCATCGGCGTGATCGTCGCCGCCACGGCCAGCGACGTGCACGACCCGCTCAACCAGTCGAAGACGGTGAGCGCCGGCGCCCAGGGGCTGCTGGCCGGCATCGCCTTCCTGGTCGGCGCCGCCTGTTCCGGCGTCTCCGGCTTCATCGGCATGTACATCTCCGTACGCTCCAACCTGCGCACTGCCGCGGCGGCCCAGCGCAACCTGCGCGCGGCGATCACCGTCGCGTTGCGCGGCGGCGCCGTCTCCGGCTTCCTCGTCACCGCGCTCTCGCTGCTCGGCGTCTCCAGCATCTTCGGCATCTACAGCAAGCTGCTCGGCAATCCGGTCGGCTCAACGCCCTTCCTGATCGTCGGCTTCGGTTTCGGCGCCAGCTTCGTCGCCCTGTTTGCCCAGCTGGGCGGCGGCATCTACACCAAGGCGGCGGACGTGGGCGCCGACCTGGTGGGCAAGATCGAGGCCGGCATCCCCGAAGACGACCCGCGCAACGCGGCCGTGGTGGCCGACCTGGTGGGCGACAACGTCGGCGACTGCGCCGGCCGCGGCGCCGACCTGTTCGAGTCGATGTCGGCCGAGAACATCGGCGCCATGATCCTCGGCGTGGCGATCTTCAGCGCTACCAACGACATCAAATGGATCTTCTTCCCGCTCGTCTTGCGCTCTTTCGGTATCATCGCCACGATCCTCGGCCTGCTCTCCGTCCCCTTCTTCGCCAGGGAGGAGGGTCAGCAAGACCCGATGCAGCCGCTCAACGGCGGCTACTACGTCTGTTCGATCCTCTCCGTCATCGGCCTGCTGATCGCCACGAGCGCCATGCTCGGCAGCCAGTGGTACTGGTTCTTCTTCTGCGGTCTGGTCGGGATCGCTACCGGCATCGCCTTCGTCTACATCACGCAGTACTACACGGCGGGTGCCTGGCGGCCGGTGCAGGAGATCGCGGCTGCCTCGCGCACCGGCCCGGCCACGAACATCATCATCGGCACCGCGGTGGGTTTCGAGACGACGGCTGTCACCGCGATCGTGATCGGCTCGGCGCTTGTGGCCGCCTTCATCTTCGGCGCCCACGCCGAGATCAAGACGGTGGTTACGAATATCCCGGCGCCGACATCGGTGCAGACCGGCGTCTTCGGCACGGCCGTAGCCACAATGGGCATGCTGATGTCCGCCGCCTACATCCTTGCCATGGATACGTTCGGCCCGATCACCGACAACGCCGGCGGCATTACGGAGATGGCCGGCGCTCCGGAGGGCGCGCGGCATATTACGGACTCGTTGGACACGGTGGGCAACACGACGAAGGCGCTGACCAAGGGCTATGCCGTGGCCTCGGCCGGGCTGGCGGCGTTCCTGCTGTTCAGCGCCTACCTGGATAAGGTCAAGGAGGTCATCGGTCGAGCGCCGGTCGCCGACCTGGGCAGCGTCGAAGTGTTCGTGGGCGGCGTGCTGGGCGTGATGCTCGTCTTCCTCTTCTCGTCGCTTGCGATCCGCGCCGTGGGCAGCGCGGCGGGCGAGATTATTGAAGAGGTGCGACGCCAGTTCCGCGAGAATCCGGGCATCATGGACGGCACGGTGAAGCCGGACTACGGCCGCGCGGTGGACATTACCACCCGCGCCGCGCTGCGCAAGATGGTGGCGCCGGGCCTCCTCGCCGTCGGCCTGCCGATAGCCGTCGGCGTGGTCTTCCGCCTGCTCGGCCAGGGGCCGCTGAATAACAAGGACGCCGGCTGGCAGGCTGTGACCGGCGTGCTGATCATCGGCACGATCGGCGGCATCATCGTCGCCACCTTCCTCAACAACAGCGGCGGCGCCTGGGACAACGCCAAGAAGTACATCGAATCGGGCGAAATGAAGGACGAGGCCGGCGCTATCGTGCGCAAAGGCTCGCCCACGCACGCCGCCGCCGTCGTCGGCGACACCGTCGGCGACCCCTTCAAGGACACGGCGGGCCCGGCGCTGCACGTGTTGGTCAAGCTGCTCAGCACGATCACGCTGGTGCTGGCGCCGCTGTTCATCGCCAAGTAGTGGCCGAGTGGTGATCAGGTAAGCTCGGCCGCGGATGCGGTACGCTGCGGGGCGGCGGTCTTCGGGCCGTCGCCCCGTTTCTGTCGGTACGGCACGAGGAGGTATCCCGTGAACGAGGTTCTCTACGAGCTGGATGGCCACATCGCCACGATCTCGCTGAACCGCCCGGAGGCGATGAACGCGCTCAACACGCCGCTGCGCACGCTGCTGCGCGGGGCGTTCGAGCGCTTTCGCGACACGTCCCAGGCCTGGGTGGCGATCGTCACCGGCGCGGGCGAGCGCGCCTTCAGCGCCGGCGCCGACCTGAAGGAGATGAGCCAGCGCAACCGCGCCCTGCACGAGGGTGGCCACGACGCCTTCTGGGAGCCGGAGACGCCCGCCCTCAATCGCGGCCTGCCGATCTGGAAGCCGGTGATCGCCGCGGTCAACGGCTACTGTCTGGCCGGCGGGCTGGAGCTGGCGCTCTCCTGCGACATCCGCATCGCCGCCGAGCATGCGACCTTCGGCCTGGCCGAGGTGATGCGCGGCATCATTCCCGGCGGCGGCGGCACGCAGCGGCTGCCGCGCCTGATTCCCTTCGGCGTCGCGCTGGAGATGATGTTCACCGGCGACCGCATCACCGCGCAGGAGGCGTACCGCGTGGGCCTGGTCAACCACGTCGTGCCGGCAACGGAGGTGCTGCCGGCCGCACGCAGGCTGGCCGAGCGCATCTGTCAGAACGCGCCGCTCTCCCTGCGGGCGATCAAGGAGTCGGCCTATCGCGGCTACGACGCGCCGCTGGACGAGGGGCTGCGCATCGAGGCGTTGCTCTCACGCATCATCCGCACCACGTCGGACAGCGTCGAAGGCCCAACCGCCTTCGCCGAGAAGCGCCCGGCGGCCTGGCAGGGGCGCTGAGACCGGGCCCCCATCCCCCGGTTCATTCCTTGGCCCCCAATTCTAGGGGAAGGGGAGATCGATAGACGGAGGGTTGGGCTGAAGGCGCGACACAGAGTCCCCCTCGCCCAGGATTGGGAGAGGGGGATGTGAAATGCGGTGAGGGCCGACCGGCCGCGCCGTTTGACCCCATCCCGCCGGATTGATACGGTTCGTACATACATTTGTTCCAACGATCGCAGCGCACGGCGCCGCCGTCGCAGCCAGCGGCGGACGAGAGGACAGGCTTGGTGACCCAGACTTCGAGCACTTCCGTCGATATGGAGACGCTCGTCTCCCTTTGCAAGCGGCGCGGTTTTGTCTACCCGGCCGCCGAGATCTACGGCGGCTTCGCCAACGCCTGGGACTACGGTCCGCTCGGCGCCGAGCTGCGCCGCAACATCCGCAACGCCTGGTGGCGGGCGATGGTGCAGGAGCGCGACGACGTCGTCGGCCTCGAAGCGACGGTCATCACCAACCCGAAGGTCTGGGTCGCCTCCGGCCACGTTAGCACCTTCAACGACCCGATGGTGGACTGCAAGAACTGCCAGTCGCGCTTCCGCGCCGACCATATCGACCTCGCCGGCCCCTGCCCCGACTGCGGCATGACCGGCCAGTTCACCGAGCCGCGCCTGTTCAACATGATGATGCAGACGTACGTCGGCCCGGTGCAGTCGGAGGAGAACGTCGCCTATCTGCGGCCGGAGACCGCGCAGGGCATGTTCATTAACTTCGAGAACGTGCTCACCAGCACGCGCAAGAAGCTGCCCTTCGGCATCGCGCAGAACGGCCGCAGCTTCCGCAATGAGATCACGCCCGGCAACTTCATTTTTCGAACGCGCGAGTTCGAGCAGATGGAGATGGAGTACTTTGTAAAGCCCGGCGAGCACCACGCCGCCTACGATTACTGGCGCAAGGAGCGTTTTCGCTGGTTCCTGCGCCTGGGCATCAAGCCGGAGAAGCTGCGCTATCTCATGCATCCCAAAGAGGCGCTGGCGCACTACTCGATCGGCACGACGGACATCGAGTATCTCTATCCGATCGGCTGGCAGGAGCTGGAGGGCATCGCCTCGCGCAGCGACTATGACCTGCGCCAGCACAGCGAGCTTTCTGGCCAGCAGCTCAGCTTCTTCGACGAAGAGAGCAAACAGCACATCGTTCCCTATGTGGTCGAGCCGGCCGCCGGTGTGGACCGTACCTTTCTCGCCCTGCTCTGCGACGCCTACGACGAGGAGACGCTGGAGAACGGCGAGAAGCGCACGGTGCTGCATCTGCACCCAACGATCGCGCCGGTGACGGTGGCGATCCTGCCGCTCAGCCGCAACGAGAAGCTGACGCCCACCGCGCGCCGCGTCTGGGAGCTGCTGCGGCCGCACTTCGTCACGCAGTACGACGACTCGCAGGCGATCGGCCGCCGATACCGCCGCCAGGACGAGATCGGCACGCCCTGGTGCGTGACCGTGGACTTCCAAACCGTCGAAGCGGACCAGGCCGTGACGATCCGCGAGCGCGACAGCATGGCGCAGGAGCGCGTGCCGATCGGCGGCCTGCTGGCGGCGCTGCGCGAGCGCCACGACGCGGCCGTGGCGCGTTCGGCCGCCCTGGCCGCGGGCTACGAGCCGGAGCTGCCCAAGGAATGAGGAAATAGGATACAGGAAATAGGAAATAGAGGGTGGTCTCCAGGAGACCGTGGGTTGGCCGCGGACGAGCATGAGAAGAGGAGCGGTGGCCCGGCCTATTGGCAGTTGATCGTGTGGCAGAAGGGTATGGCGATGGCGCGGTCGATCTACGCGCTGGCGCCGCGACTGCCGCATGAGGAGATAAACGGAATGCGCTCGCAGATCACGCGGGCGGCGGTTTCCGTGCCGACGAACGTGGCGGAAGTTGGGCGCGGGAGTCACGTGCCGAAAAGGCGCAATTCTTGTCTATCGCGCAAGGCTCGCTGGCAGAGGTGGAAACGTTGCTCACGCTCTGCGAGCAAATCGGCTGGTTCCCGGCCGGGGAAGCAGCGAACCCGCGCCATGATGCTGGAGATCGGCCGTATGCTCACGTCCATGCGCCGAAACGTACGGAGGGCAAGGGAAGGAAAGTGAGCGCGGAGACGTCCTCCGGCCCTCGGCCGTCCTTCCCCTATTTCCTATCTCCTACATTCTATTTCCTTGTCTCCCACATCGTTGCAATTCGCCCCAGGACGGCCCCGTGAAACTCATCCACTTCGCCGACCTGCACATCGGCGTGGAGAACTACAGCCGACCCGACCCGGAGACGGGCCTGCCCTCGCGCCTGCTGGACTTCCTCGGCGCCTTCGACGAGCTCGTCGAGTACGCGCTGGGCGAGCAGGCGGACCTCGTTGTCTTCGCCGGCGACGCCTACAAGACGCGCGATCCGACGCAGACGCACCAGCGCGAGTTCGCCAAACGCGTGCACAGGCTCGCCTCGAGCGGCATCCCCGTCTATCTCTTGATCGGCAACCACGACCTGCCCAACGCCGCCGCCCGCGCCAACGCGCTGGAGATCTTCCGCACGTTGCAGGTCGAAAACGTCTACCTCGGCTCGCGCATCGGCACCACGCGCGTGCAGACGCGCGGCGGCCCCGTGCAGATCGTCGGCGTGCCCTGGCCCAGCCGCAGCACGCTGCTCACCAAAGAGGAGCACCGTGCCCTCAGCATCGACGAGGTGGATCGCAAGATCGAGGAGATCCTCGGCGACACGATCCGCGACGAAGCCGAGGCGCTCGATCCGTCGATCCCCGCGATCCTCACCGCGCACATCGCCATGCACGGATCGAAGGTGAAGACGGGCAGCGAAGACTGGATGACCGTCGGCCGTTTCCCCGCGCTGCAGCCGAGCGTGCTGGACGCCGATCGCTTCGACTACGTGGCCCTGGGTCACCACCACATCCAGCAGCAGGTCGGCTCGCGCCCGCCGATGTACTATGCCGGCTCGATGCAGCGCGTCGACTTCGGCGAGGAGCACGACGACAAGGGCTTCATGGTCGCCACCCTCGACCCGGCGCTGCCCGCGGGCCAGCGCGTCACCGAGGTTGAGTTCCGGCGCGTGCGGGCGCGCCGCTTCGTCACGGTCGAGGTCACCGTGCGCGGCGAGGACGCGACCGGCGACGTGATCGCCGCCATCCGCCGCGCCGACGTGCGCGATGCGATCGTGCGCGTACTGATCACGCTTACGCCACCGCAGAACGCCGCCCTGCGCGATAACGACGTGCGCGAGGCGCTGGCCGGGGCGCACGTCGTCGCGACGATCAGCAAGAGCCTGGTGCAGGAGCGCCGCCGCCGCGCCTTCGACGAAGCCTCGCCGGAGCGCATGGCGCCGCTCGACGCGCTCGGCCGCTACTTCGACAGCCGCGAGACGCCGGCCGACTACCGCGAGCAACTGCTCAGCCACGCCCGCGTCATCGTGGAAGGCGTGAACGAGCCGGAGTAGGCGGCGGGCCGCAGCGCTTCTCGTCCATGCTCGCAACGATACGCGGGCCGCGCCGCACGATTTTCTTCTCGACCGTGTGCAAAGACGGCATTCCGCTTCGTTGATCAGGTCGAGTGAGCAGTGCGTGCAAGGCATTGCCCGCGGCAATGCCGTTCACCCGCGCGTGCGCGAGCGATGGACGAAGGAGACCCCGCCGTGGCCTTTGGACCGATCATTCCCAGCGGCGCCGTGAACAGTACCGTTGCCGTGCCGATGCCGGTGAAATGGAACACCTTCCTGCAAAACGTCTTCAGTTTGCCCCGCGCCGCTCGCGAGCGGGCGGCCGACGAGATCGAGCGCGACTTGCTCGACTATCTGGCTACGCCGATTCGTCCGGCAACGCTCGCCCTCTCCGCCAATGACCAGTTCACGCTCAATCAGCTGAAGCAGCTCGGCAGTCCAGGCAACGCCGAATACCGGGCGATGGGGAGGCTGATCGCCGGCGCCGTCAGGCAGGGCGTGTTGCCGCACTTCACCTACGTCGTGCGGAACGAGGCGCACTGGCTCGTGGTCAGCGCGGAGATCAGCATGGGAACCACGGTCGCTTCGGAGAGCGTGGCGGTTCCGCTGCCGCCCCGTGGCGCGACGCGCGCGGCGGCAGCCGCGCTGGCGCGGCAGTTGCCGCCGGAAGCGACGATCGGCATCCGCCAGTACGACAACGTCCAGTACGTCGTGGTGAACCCTCCGCCTGGAGTCACCCATTTCACCGTCCGGTACGACATGCGGCTCGACAGCACAGGCGTGCCGGTCGGGGAGTCGCTCGCCGCCGACATCTTCGCGTCGTGCGAGGCCGACTATGCCCGGCTATGCGCCTACTTCGGGATGGCCGCCAATCCAGGCGGTGCAGCGCCGGCACACTTCGATGTCTACATCGACGAGGGCGTGTTCGGCGCCATGCACGAGAGCTGCCACGCGACCGAGATCCACTGCTCCGCGGTCATGGGGCTCCAGCCCGGCGTCGTGCCGATGATGCTGGCCGCCGAGATCGCCGAGGTCTTCGCCGCGACGAAGCACAACGGCTGGCGCTGCCGTCACACCAACGGCGAAGCCCTGTCGCGCGTGCTGGCAGAAGAGCTGCACCCGCGGGCGTTCGGCGGCTTTTTGGCCGGGTCATACTGGCTGAACAACCGCGATGCAGCCGGGAATCCCGACCGTCCTGATTTCGTCAACGATGACGTGCACAGCGATACGGAGCTCGTCTCGGTCGGCTGCGGCGTGCTCTTTCTCAACTACCTGCGCTACCAGCGCAAGCAGAGCTGGCGGAACATCATCGCGGCCGGTGGCAACACCCTGGGCGACACGTACCGGACGCTTACTCGCAAGAGCGGGCAGCAAGGCTTCGCCGCGTTTCTCAAGCTGATGAACCGGCGGTACCCACCAGGTCGGAACGTCCTTCTGCGGAGCGACAATCCGTTCTGAGGGGCGCCGATCCGGCTGTGCCGGAGAACTCCGCGGCGGTGGACGTTTCGAACGGGGTGCTCACGGGCTCGCGCCGTGCAAACTCGCGGCAACGCCGCTATGCTGGCTGCCTCGACAGGTTCGATTCGAGATAGGCATGAATCTGCACACTTCGGCCCTCGCAACGACCTACATCGGCCGCGAGCGAGAACTGGCCCTGCTCGGCACCCTGCTGGATGCCGTGGTCGAGGGCGGCAGCGTTGCCCTCGTCTACGGCGAGGCGGGGATCGGCAAGACACGCACCGCCGAAGAGCTCGCGCGGGCGGCCGCCGCGCGCGGCCTGCGGGTCCTGTGGGGGCGCTGCCACGAGAGCGAGGGCGCTCCGCCCTTCTGGCCCTGGGTGCAGGTCATCCGCGGCTGCCTGCGCGAAGCCGAGCCGGAGCGCCTGCGCGCGGAACTGGGTACGGCCGCGCCGATCGTCGCCCAGCTCGTGCCCGAACTGCACGATCTGATCGGCGCACAGCCGGAGCCGCCGCCCATCGCGCCAGACCAGGCCCAGTTCCAGATGTTCGACGGCCTGGCGCGGTTCCTCTTCGCCGCCGCCAGGCGCCAGCCGCTGCTGATCGTACTTGACGACCTGCACTGGGCGGATTCGGCCTCGCTGCTCCAGTTGCAGTTCATGGTGCGCGAGCTGCGCGACGCGCCGCTCGTAATCCTGGCCACCTACCGCGACGACGAGGCGACGCGAGGCCGCCCGCTGGCTCGGGCGCTCGCCGACCTCGCGCGTTCGCCGATCCTGCTGCGCCTGCCGCTCGCCGGACTCACGAAGCCCGACATCGCGCGCCTGGTGGCCACGGTGACCGGCAAACAACCGCCGGAACCCCTCGTCGATCTCGTCACGCGCGAAACCGAGGGGAATCCCTTCTTCGCCTCGGAGATCCTTCGGCTGCTTAGCGCGGATGGGCGACTCGATGCCTGGGGCGGCACACCGACCGGCGCGATCAGATGGACGATTCCGCACACGGTTCGCGATGCGATCGGCCGGCGGCTGGAACTGCTCTCCGACGCGTGTATCGCCACCCTGGCGACGGCATCGGTGCTCGGCCAGGAGTTTCAGCTCCGCCCCTTGCAGGCGGTGGTCGCCGTGCTGCCCGACGCCCGCCTCTCGGCTGAAGACGTGCTTGACGCCCTCGAGGAGGCCGAGACGCGCGGCATCATCGAGGCGGTGCCGGCAAGCGCGGGTTGGTATCGCTTCGCTCATGCGCTGATCCGCAACATCCTCTACGAAGACCTGCCCAGCACCCGCCGCATGCGCCTGCACCGGCTGGCCGGCGAGGCGCTCGAGCGCCTGTACGGCGGCGGCGCGGGCGCGCAGCTTGCCGAACTCGCTAGTCATTTCGTTCGCGCCGCGCCGGCCCGCGACGCCGGCAAGGCGGCCCGCTACGAGCGCTGGGCGGGCGACCACGCGTTGACGATTTACGCCTACGAGGAGGCAGCTGAGCACTTCGCGAGCGCGCTGCACGTGCTCGACCTGGCCGGCAACGATGTCGAAGAGCTGGCAGAGGAGAGCACGCCCAGCGCTCGCTGCGATCTGCTGCTGAGCCTGGGCAATGCCCGGCGTATGGCGGGCGACGTCGCCATCGCTCGCGAAACGTTCCTCCGGGCGGCTGCCCTCGCGCAGCGCGATAAGGCCCGCTTCGTGCGCGCGGTGCAGGGAATCGCCGCCGACATTCCGCAGCGCCACAGCGGCGACCCGGAGCTGGCGCGCCTGCTCGGCGAGGCGCTCGCCATGCTGGAGCAGGGCGACAGCCGCGAGCGGGCGATGCTGCTTATCCGGCTCGCGATCGAGCTCTGGCACCTCCCCGAGGTCGAGCGCAGCCTTGAACTGGGAACAGCCGGCGCCGCCATGGCTCGCCGCCTGGCTGATGCTGAGGCGACGGCCTATGCGCTGCGTTTCGAAGTGTTGAGCGGCGCCCTCGACCCGGAACGACGGCTCGCACGTAGCGAAGAGCTGGTGCAGCTTGCGCGGGCCGAGCAGAACCTGGCGCTGGAGCTTTCCGGCCACGGCTGGTGCGCCATCTGTCTGCTCGAGCTTGGCGATGCCGCCGGCGCCGAAGCGGCGATCGAGGCCTATGCTGCGCTTGCCGAGCGTCTGCGTCAGCCCGTGCATTTGGCGCAGGTCGCCGCCCTGCGATCCACCACCGCCTGCATGAGCGGGCGCTTCAGCGAGGCCGAAGCCGCAGCCGAAGCCGGCTTCGCCCTCGCTCAGCGCGCCGGGCGCGCGGACGCACGCACGACTCACGCGGGGCTGCTGCTGATCCTGCGCATCCTCCAGGGCCGCCTGGAAGGTCTGCAAGAGGTGCTTCAGGGGTTCGCCGCCGAGTACCCGTCGATGGCGGTATGGCGCTGCGGCCTGGCCTATCTCTACGCCGAGCTGGAGCTTGAGGCCGAGGCCCGGGTGACGCTCGAAGCGGTGGCGGCAGACGGGTTCGAGACAATTCCGCAGGATAACCTCTGGCTGACGTCGCTCACATCGCTTGCCGAGTGTTGTGCCTTCCTCGCCGATGCTGAGCGGGCGATCCAGCTCTACGATCTCCTGCTGCCCTATGCACGCTGCAACGTCGTGATCAGCGGAGGCGCGGGTTGCACCGGCTCGGTGGCCCGCTGCCTGGGGCTGCTGGCGACGACGCTGCAGCGCTGGGAGGATGCCGAACGCCACTTCGAAGCGGCGCTGGCGATGAACGCCCGCCTCGGCGCCCTGCCCTGGCTGGCGGTGGCGCAGTGCAACTATGCCGCCATGCTGCTGGCGCGTGGCGCCCCCGGCGACCGCGAGCGGGCCGCGGCGCTGCTGGCGCAGGCGGCGGCCACGGCGGTGAAGCTGGACATGGCCAGCCTCACGCGGCGTTGCGAAGCGCTCAGCGCCGTGCTGCAGGCGGCTGCACCGGCTGCCGCTGCTGCCGGCCGCGGCCGGGCCGAATATCCCGATGGGCTCAGCGAGCGTGAGGCCGAGGTACTGAAGCTGCTTGCGGCGGGGCTGAGCAACAAGGAGATCGCGGACCGCCTGGTGCTCAGCCCGCGCACCGTCGAGACGCACATCCAGCGCACCTACGCCAAGATCGGCGTCCGTGGCCGCAGCGAGGCCGTGGCCTACGCCATTCGGCATGGCCTCGTCTAACGGCCGCCTACGTGCGGCTGCGTACGGCTACGTAGTTACCCGGACGGCGGCCGACGCGCGGATGATTTTTCCGTTGCGAAGATTCAGCGGTTTCGCGGATGGCCCCCGCTTCGCCTGCCGGTACCCTCGACCGTGAAGGCCGCCGTCGCGCTCGCCCGTCGCGGGCGCCGTGTCGGCCGGCGGAGGGTTCGAGATGATCGCGGCAATGTCCCTCGCAATGTTGCCGGTGCAGGAGCTCGCCTGGCACTGCCGCATGCAGCACGACCGCTATCACCGCGGCCAGGCGCACGACGACGGCTATGCCAACGAGCTCGTGCGGCGTGCCGTCATCGCGCGCGATGAAATCGCCTGGGAGGCGCTGTACACGATCTACAACTGCCAGGTCGCCGCCTGGTGCCGCCGCGCCGGCGCACCTCCGGCCGAACTGGAAGATCTGTGTGCCGCGGCCTGGCTGAAGTTCTGGCACGCGTTCACGGTCGACCGCCTCTGCCGCGCCAAAGATATCCGTGCCGTGCTGAAGTACCTGATGCTCTGCGCCACCAGCGTCGTGATCGACGCCAAACGCAAGGCGGCCTGCGCGGCGCGCTTCGCCAGCGATCTCGAACCGGAACAGGCGGAACGGTTGCTGGCGGTCGAGTGTGGCTCCGAGCCGGACTGGCACGACTTCTGGCGGCGGGTACAGGCGTCGCTGCACTCCGAGGCCGACCGCGTGCTGGTGCAGCTCGCCTACGAGCGCGAGCTGAAATCGGCCGAGATCCAGGCGGCCCGGCCCGACCTCTTTCCGACCGTGGAGGATGTCTACCGCACCCGCCACGCGATTTTCGACCGCCTGCGCCGCAACACCGCGCTGCGCCGCTGGTTCGAGTGCGGCGGCTGCGGCGAGACCGAAGAGACGGCAACTGCCGGTGTGACGACATAAAGCCGCGCACCCCGGCGCGCTCCTGAGGGCTGGTTCGTCCCGTGCTGCCGCCTGCCGCTACAATGGCGGTGCGGGCGGCACGGGGTCGAACCAGCCCTCAGCCGTCCCGCCCGAGGTGTCGTCCGCCGTGGTGCCACTCCGCCTGCGCCTGCACAACTTCCTTTGTTACCGTGAGAACTGCCCGCCGCTCGACTTCACGGGCATCAGCATGGCCTGTCTCAGCGGCGAGAACGGCCATGGCAAGTCGGCGCTGCTTGACGCGATTACGTGGGCCGTGTGGGGCCAGGCGCGCGGCAAGTCGGACGACGAGCTGATTCACCTCGGCCACGTCGACATGGAGGTGGAGTTCGACTTCCGCGTGGGCGACGCGCGCTACCGGGCGCTGCGCAAGCGGCGCAAGGGCACGGCCAGCAGCCCCGGCCGCACGCTGCTCGAGTTCCAGGTGCTCTCCGGCGAGGCATGGAAGCCGCTCTCCGGCGCCAGCGTGCGCGAGACGCAGCAGCAGATCATCGACGCCGTGCGGCTGGACTATGAGACCTTCCGGAACAGCGCCTTCCTGATGCAGGGCCGCGCCGACGAGTTCACGATCAAGCCGCCCAACGATCGCAAGAAAGTGCTGGCCGAGATCCTCGGCCTGAGCGCCTACGACGGCTACGAGGTGAAGGCGCGCGACGAGCGCCGCCGCTGGGAGGCGGAGGCGCGCCGCCTCGACGTGCTGCTCGAACAGTACGCCGGCGTGCTGGCGCGCGAGCCGGAGCACCGCCGCGAGCGCGACGAGATGCAGGCCGAGCTGACGGCGATCGAAGCGGACCTGGCGCAGCAGCGCGAGTTGCAGACGGCGCTGCGCGAGGCGGAGAAGGCCGTGCAGCTGCTGCGGGCGCAGGCCGAAAGCGCCGCGAAGGAGCGCGACACGGCGGAGCAGCACGTCGCGCGCGCCGGCGCCGAGCTGGCGCGGCAGTGCGCAACGCTGGACGGCCTCGCCGCCCTGCTCGCGCGGGCGGCCACGATCCGATCGGACTACGCCGCGCTGCGCGCCGCCCGCGAGCACGAAGCGGAGCAGTCGCAACGGCTGCGCGCCGTCTCGGCCCTGCAGCGCGATGAGGAAGCCGCCCGCCGCCAGATCGAGCGCGAGGAGCAGGCGCTGACCGCCCGCGCCGTGCAGCAAGAGACGGAGGCGAAGCGTCAGCGCGCGATCGTCGCCCGTGTGCACGAGGCGGAGAACGAGCGCACGGCGCTGACGGCGGCGCGCGACGAGCTCGACCTGCTGGAGCGGCGGTTGCGCGAGGCGCGGCTGGAACTGGAAGAGCAGAGCAACACCGCCGGCCAGCTCAAGGTCGAAAACGATCGCCTGCTGGCGGACATGAAGGAGCTCAAGCGCAAGCAAACCGAGCTCGAACTCGGCGGTGCACGCTGTCCGGTCTGCCGCACCGAGCTCGGCGAAGAGGGCAAAGCCCGTGTGCGCGACGAATACGAAGTCGAGGGGAGAGCCCTCGCCGAACGCTACCGTCACAACACGCCGCGCCGCGACGAAGCCGAGCACCGCATCGCCGCGCTGAAGGGCGAGGTGAACCGCGTCGAGGCCGACTCCGGCCGGCGGCGGCAAACGGTCGAGCGCCGCGCCGCCGAGCTCGACCGCCTCGATCGCGATGCCGCCGAAGCCATGGCGGCGCTGCCCGAGATCGAACGCGAGCTGGTCGAACTGACCCATCAGCTCACACGCAGCGCCTTCGCCGCCGAGCCACGCCGTCAGCTCGAACAGGCGCGGTCGACGATCGCCAGGACCGGTTACGACCGCGTGGCGCACGACCATGCCACGGCCGAAGTGCGGCGGCTTGCCGCCGCCGAGGAAGAACACCTGCGCCTGCAACGCGCCGAGGAGACGGAACGGGCCGCGCGTGAGGCCGCCGGCCGGGCCGCGCGCGAACTGGCCGAGTGGAGTGAGCGGCGCGACGTCGCCCGCGCGAACTGCGACCGGCTCGCTGAGCAGCTCGGCGCTCAGCCCGATCCACGCCCGCAGTTGCAGCGGCTGGCCGAGCAGATCGGCGCCCTGGAGGGCCAGGAGCGGCGCACCCGGCAAGCGCTCGGCGCCGCGGAGCAAAAGCTGGAAGACTGTGCCGTCACCCAGCGGCTGCAGACGGGAGCGCAGGCCGAGCTGGCCGCCGCCCGCGGCAAGGAGCAGATCTACGAAGACCTGGCCGTTGCCTTCGGCAGGCGCGGCGTGCAGGCGCTGATCATCGACTCGGTGCTGCCGGAGATCGAGGGCGAGGCGAACCGCCTGCTGGCGCGCATGACCAACGGCCGCATGAGCGTGGCGCTCAGCACGCAGCGCGCCACGCAGAAGGGCACCGTGGCCGAGACGCTGGACGTGACCATCTCCGACGAGCTGGGCACGCGCGCCTACGAGCTGTTCAGCGGCGGCGAGGCGTTCCGCATCAACCTGGCGCTGCGCATCGCCTTGTCGAAGCTGCTGGCCCACCGCGCCGGCGCCCAGATTCCGACGCTGATCGTGGACGAAGGTTTCGGTACGCAGGATGCTGCCGGCCGCGAACGGCTGATCGAGGCGATGAGCGCCGTCTCCAGCGACTTCGAGTGCATGATTGTGATCACGCACATCGACGAGCTGAAGGACCAGTTCGAGCAGCAGATCCACGTCGAAAAGACGCCGGAAGGCTCGATCGCCCGCGTGATGTAGCCGGGGCCGGCGGTATGGCCTCGCCGGACGCCGCGTTGATCGCCCGCGGGTCCGGTGCTACGATCGCGCTGTTCTGAAACGCACGGCGGGAGGGTCGCACCCTCCCGTATTGGTCTGCGGGCCGTGCGCTCTGGGGGAGAACTGATGGCCACCCGGTTGCTGCGAGAAGAGCTTCGCCGGGCAGCGCCGGGCCGGCCCAGCGCCTTCACGCTCGGCACCTTCGACGGCGTGCACCGTGGCCACCAGTTCCTGATTCACCTGCTCGAAGAGCGCGCCGCGGCGCGCGGCCTGGCCACGGGCGTGATCACCCTGCATCCGCACCCGCTCACCGTCGTGCGGCCGGGCACTGAGGTCACCTATCTCACGAGCCTGGAAGAGCGGATGGAGCTGCTGGCGGCGCTGGGCGTGGACATCGTGGCGCCGGTCACCTTCAGCAGCGAGGTCTCGCAGACGGGCGCGGACGAGTTCGTGCAGCTCATGGTCGATGAGCTTGATCTGCGCTTCCTGCTGATCGGGCCGGACTCGGCGCTCGGCCGCGGGCGTGAGGGCGCGGGCGAGCGTTTGCTCGAGATCGGCGCGGCGAAGGGTGTCGAGGTCGAGTTTGCGCCGGTGGAGAGCGAGGACGGCCATAAGCTGGGTTCCTCCGATGTACGCGAGGCGCTGGCGGCGGGTGATGTCGCCCGCGTCAATTATCTGCTTGGCCGGCGCTTCTCGCTGCGCGGGCCGATCGTGCGCGGCGCCGAGCGCGGCCGCACGATCGGGTTTCCCACGGCGAACATGGCGATCGCGCCCGACCGAGCCTTGCCCGGTTTCGGCGTGTTCGCCGCCTGTGCCTTCGTCGACGAAGGCAACTTCGCGGCGGCGGTGAACATCGGCCGCCGGCCGACCTTCGACAACGGCGCCCCGACGATCGAAGCGCACCTGCTGGATTTTGAGGGCGATATCTACGGCCACCAGCTGCGCCTGGAGTTCGTGCAGCGGCTGCGCGGCGAGGTGAAGTTCGACGGGATACAAGCGCTGATCGACCAGATCGCGAAGGATGTCGCCGCCACCCGCGCCGTCGCGGTCTGCGGCTGAGCGGCGGCCTCGCGGGCGCGAAGGTTCGCGGTAGACGGGGCTGCGGGCGCGCGTTCGACGCATAGAATAGACCGAGAACGCGTACACACACCGCGCGTCGTCGGCGCCGTGCGGCCGGGCAGATCTTCCCCGAGAACTGCCCGCTGCTCATTGCTCACTGCCGCGCTCACTGCCGCGCTCACTGCCGCGGCTCGAAGGGCTGGATCATGGACTCGGACTTTCAGCTCGACATCGCCGAGGTGCGCAAGCACCTGGACGAAACGCAGGTCGTCGGCTTCTTCTTCCCCTTTCTGCGCCGGACGTTGCTGCTCGACACGCGCACCAATGGCAGCGATGGGCCGCTGGTGATCGTCACGCCGATGGTGCAGTCCGTGGAGGAACGGATGCGCAGCCTGCGCAAGCTGCGGCCGCGCTTCCCCCGCCCGGACTCGATGACGCTGATCCCCTGGCCGAAGTTCGTCGACTCGCTGGAACGGCTGGGCGTGACCAAGATGATCGAGGACCGCATGGCGACGATCGGCGGCGAAGCGCTGCGCGGGCGCTGCCAGGCGGCGTTCGCCGAGTTGCGCCGCACGGAGCGCCAGCAGGTGCAGTTCGCGATCACCGGCGAGGGCTACGAGACGCTCTGGGCGCGGGAACCGGAAACCGGGAACCGGGAACAGTGAGCGCGAGGGCGCCGGTGCTGCGCGGCGGGCGCGTGACCCTGCGGCCCGCGCGCCCGCGAGACAAAGCCGATCGCCTGGCCTGCGGCCGCGACCCGGAGTCGGTGCGCATGTTCGGCGGCGCCGCTGCCACGCCCGTCGCCATGACCGAGGCCGAGGTCGATCTGTGGTACCGGCGCTTCGCCCGCGACCCGCTTGCCTGGGTGATAGAAGCGCAGGGCCGCTGTGTGGGCAACACCTTCCTGCACTCCCTGGACGAGCACGATCGCAACGCCCGCTTTGCGATCGGCATCTTCGACCCGGCGCTCTGGAGCCAGGGGTTGGGCACGGAGGCGACGCGGCTGGTGCTGGGCCACGCTTTCGAGGCGTTGCAGCTGCACCGCATCGATCTGCGCGTGCTGGAATACAACGCCCGCGCGATCGCCTGCTACCGGAAGTGCGGCTTCGTGGAGGAAGGCTTTGAGCGCGAAACCGTGCTGATCGACGGGCACTGGTACAGCGATCTGCGCATGAGCGTGCTGGAGCACGAATATCACGCGCTCGGCCCTCAATCCCCCGTCCCCTTTCTCCCAGGATTGGGAGGAAGGGGCGATCGGGCGTAAAGCGAACCGCGAGGACGTCGGGTTAGCCGGATGTTGTAGCGGCGCACCGCGCAACCCGACGTCTACCCGGATCGCTCTACGCCCGATCGCCCCTCTCCTTCTCTCCAGTATTGGGAGAAGGAGAGGGGCCACAGAAACGAGGTGAGGATGAGGGCCACCCCGCCTCGCTACGCCGTCTTGCTCTCTACCTCGCGCTTGTGCTCGTCGATCACCTTCTGCGCGACGTTGTGCGGCACCTCTTCGTAGTGGCTGAAGCTTGCGGTGAAGGTGCCGCGGCCCTGCGTGATCGAGCGCAGATCCGTGGCGTAGCGTTGCAGTTCGGCCTGCGGCGCCTGCGCCTCGATCAGCGTCAGCCCCTTGCCCGCCGGCGACATGCCCTGCGTGCGCGCCCGCTTCGTGTTCAGGTCGCTGATCACGTCGCCGGTGTAGGTGTCGGGCACGGTGATCTTCAGATCCATGATCGGCTCGATCAGGATCGGGTGCGCCTTCGGCACGCCCTCCTTCACGGCCTGCGAGCCGGCGATCTCGAACGCCACCGCCTTCGAGTCCACCGGGTGCGTCTTGCCGTCCACCAGCGTCACGCGCACGTCCACCACCGGATAGCCGGCGATCACGCCGCCGCTCAGCGCCTCGCGCACGCCCTTCTCGGTCGGGCTCCAGAACTCGCGCGGCACCGTGCCGCCCACGATGCGCTCCGTGAACTCGAAGCCGGAGCCGCGCGGCAGCGGCTCGATCTCGATGTCCACCTCGCCGAACTGACCGGCGCCGCCGGTCTGCTTCTTGTGCCGGTAGTGCGCCGTCGTCGGCTGCGTCACCGTCTCGCGGTAGGGCACGCGCGGCAGCTTCACTTCAACGCCGACGTTGAACTTGCGCTGCATCTTCTCCGCCGCGACCTCGATGTGCGACTCGCCCAGGCCGGCGACGATCATCTCGTGCGTCTCGGCGTCGCGCTCGATGCGCAGCGTGGGGTCCTCCTCCGCCAGCCGCTGCAGCGCGTGGCCCACCTTGTCCGCGTCGGATTTCGTCTTAGGGAAGACGGCCATGCGGTGCACGGGCGCCGGCAGCGCGATCGGCGAAACGTTTAGCGGATGGTCCTTGCTGCAGAGGGTGTCGTTGGTGGCCGTTTCAGCCAGTTTCGCCACCGCGGCGATGTCGCCGGCGACGATCTGCGCCACCGGCTCCTGCGTCTTGCCGCGCACGTGGAAGAGCTGGCCCACGCGCTCGGCGTGGTTGCGGTTGGCGTTCCAGACCTCGCTGTTGCTGTGAAGCGTGCCGGAGTAGACGCGGAAGTAGGTCAGCTTGCCGACGAACGGGTCGGCCGTAGTCTTGAAGACCAGCGCGGCGAGCGGGCCGGCCGGGTCGTCCTTCAGCTCCTCTTCGCCGGCGTCGGGCTTGTGCGCCCTGGGCGAGGGCACGTCGAAGGGCGAGGGGAAGTTGGCGACGATCTCGTCCAGCACCGCGGCGATGCCGACGTTGCGCGCGGCCGAGCCGACCATCACCGGCGCCGCCACGCCCTGGATGATTGCCGTGCGCAGGGCGCGGCGCACCTCGTCCTCAGAAAGCTCCTCGCCTTCGAGGTACCTGGAGATCAGCTCGTCGTCGGCCTCGGCCACGGCCTCCACCAGCTTCTCGCGGTGCTCGGCCGCTGTCGCTTCGAGGTCGCCGGGGATGGCGCTCTCCGTCGCTTTCTCGCCCATGTAGGCCTTCATCGAGACCAGGTCGATCACGCCGGCGAAGCTCTCGTGGGCGCCGATCGGCAGTTGCAGCGCCACCACCTTGTTGCCGAACGCCGCCTGCATCTGCGTCAGCGCGGCGAAGAAGTCCGCGTTCTCGCGGTCGATGCGGTTGACGACGAAGGCGCGCGGACTGCCCGACTCCTCGGCGTAGCCCCAGGCCGATTCGGTGCCGACCTGCACGCCGGAAGAGGCGTCGACGGCGATCAGCACGGCGTCGGCGGCGCGGACGCCGGCCTTCGCCTCGCCCACGAAGTCCGCGTAACCCGGCGTGTCGAGGATGTTGACCTTCATCTCCTTCCACTCGCAGGGCAGGATCGACGTGTTGACGCTCATCTTGCGCTTCAGCTCGTCGGGGTCGAAGTCGGAGGCGGTGTTGCCGTCTTCGACCCGCCCGAGCCGGTTGATCGCCCCCGCCTCGAACAGCATGGCCTCGGCGAGCGAGGTCTTTCCCGTTCCACCGTGGCCGACGATGGCGACGTTGCGAATGGAACGGGTGTCGTACTCCTTCATAACCGGCCAGACCCTCTCTTCCTTTACGTGTTTGGGTGAGCGTTCGGGCGTTGCTGAGCGCACGGCGGAGCCGCGGCGCTGCGGCGGTTTGGCCGCGCTGCACTGCCACCGGCGATGGCCCCGATCATACAGGAGCGGCCGACTTAGGGCAGCAGTGAATGCCTGGCAGCGCCGCGCGTCGCAGTCCGCGGCGCCAGGGCTGCCTGAGCTAGCTGTACTGATCGGGGGCATTGGTCAATCGCATGGAGGGCGGGTGGTTGGCGCAGGCGGTGTAGGATCGATGGTGGTTGGAGTGGTGCCGTCAGCCTTCGAGTGCGCCACGGCGTGGGTCTCTGAGAGGTAGGTAAGTGCTAGGAGGTGGTGCTCGTGAAGCGCATCGATCCACGCGCCGGTTGTGGCAGCCTGTGGCGACTGGAGAGACATGACCGCGTCGACCGGCATTGCACTATAGACAGCCGCCGGCAGGCCGGCCACCGGCTTGTCGGCCGCGGTTCGCGCATGCGTCGCGTAGGGCGATCGATCCATGAGCGCCAGAGCCGCAAGGCAGGCGGCTGCCTCCTGAGCGCTGAGTCGGACCGGTGGACGCGCAAAGCCGGGAAGGATGGCGTAGCCGCCTCGTCGACCCGCCGTCGCATAGAGAGGCACGCCTGCGTCTTGCAGCGAGCGGAGATCACGCTCGATGGTGCGGCTGCTCACCCCGAACCGCTCAGTCAGGGCTGATGTCGAGGTGCAGCGAAGACTGACTGGCAGTCCGCGGCGAACTTTGACGAAAGCAGCCATCGTCGGCGCGCTCGTCAAAGTGCGGCTCGGAGGCGCTCAGTGGCGGTGGTCCGCCGGGGTGACACCGGCGGTGCCGAGGTCGTCGGAGCGGCCCGCGGCCAGCCGCGACCACTGCGAGATGGGCCGCCCGTCGGGCCGATTGACGGCGCGGCCGTCGTCGTCGGTACGCATCTGAGCGGACGTGGTGTTGAAGAACCGTTGCGGCCAGCCTTCGGGGGAGTCCTCCCACGCCTCCTGGCGGCCGTAGACGGTCATATCGAGCATCGCGTAGGAACTGCCCATCAGCTCGCAGCCGCGGCCGGTGGTCCAGTATGTCTCGAAGACCCGGTCATCGTCGTGCAGGTAGCAGACCCGCATCCCGAAATGCCGGCCGGCGATGAGCGCATCGACCGATGTTGAAGGCACCGAGTACCAGGGCATCTCCCACCCCATGAACTCCCGGTACCGGTTACTCTCGTCGAACGGCCCCTGGCACAGCACCGCGAAGGTCACGTCTCGCGAGTGCAGGTAGCCCAGCTCCAGCACGTGGCCGATGTTCATGGTGCAGCCCTCGCACTGGTGGGCGGCGCTCGCGCCGTCGTACCACATCATGTACGACGCGAAGAGCTGACTCCTGCCCTCGAAGACGTCGATCAGCGGCACCTCTCCGTGTGCGCCGACAACCGGGGTCGAGGCGTCGACCTCGACCATCGGCAGCCGGCGTCGGGCGGCGGCGATCGCGTCGGCTTCGTGGGTGTGGGCCTTCTCGCGGAGGCGGAGCTCGTCGATCTTCCGCTGCCAGGCGACGCGGTCAACGATGTCGGGGCTAGACAGGTCGGACATGCTCGATTCTCCTTGTGAGGGCGCCCGGCCAGACGACCGCGGCACGCCGTCGGTGTCGACCGGGTTCAGAACACTTGTGTAGGTCTCATTGTAGACGTGATTGTAGACGTGGCTGATGCGTCCACGGATGAACCGGAACGTGTCGATCCGTCTGTCGTTGAGGTCGCCCCTGCCGGCGTCCCAGACGCAGTAGCCCCACTGCGCCGCGGTCTGGGCTTCGACTACCCGATAGGTGAGCCCAGGTCGCGTCGATCGGAAGGCGCCGATGAGGTCGGCAAGGCCGCTGGCATCCATCAAGTGGTCGCCGGCCTCGGCGATGGCAGGACCGCCTAAGACATGGTTTCAAAACCGGCTCGATCGTCGTGTGCTGCGCGTGCATGACCACCAGAATGCCGGTTTTTAAACCATCTGTAAGTGGACGATGACCTGCTCGGCGCAGATGGTGGCCGCCTGGCTCAGGTCACCCTTCCACAGTGCGGTCCATCCCTCGACCAACGAGGAGGTCGGGTCATGTAGAGGCGTTGTACTCGTCATACCAACCAGCCTCGCGAGCGGTTGCGACAACAGAGTGTCGGAGTTTTGCGAAGACCTCGCGGTTTGGCCCACCCTTTGCAGCCTGGTCGCCGAACGGAACTTGCGGACCTCAATCACTGTCCCCGGTCGATACAGCTAGCGCCCGCGCAGCCGCGGATCCAGGGCGTCGCGCAGGCCGTCGCCGAAGAGGTTGATGGCGAAGACCGTAACGGCGATGGCGATGCCGGGCGCCAGCGCCAGCCAGGGCGCCTGCTCCATGTACGCCTGCGCCCCCGTGTTCAGCATGTTGCCCCAGGTCGCCGTCGGCTCGTGCACGCTCAGCCCCAGGAAGCCCAGCGCCGCCTCGATAATGATCACCGAGCCGACCGTGATCGAGGCGATCACGATTACCGGCGCCACGACGTTGGGCAGCACGTGCCGCCAGACCACGCGCACGGGACTCACGCCCAGCGCCTGCGCCGCCTCCACGTAGGTCATCGCCTTTACGCTGAGCACGGCGCCGCGTACGATCCGCGCCGAGCCGGGCGTCACGAACACGGCGATGGCGATGATCACGTTGCGCAGGTTCGGGCTCAGCGTCGTCGCCAGCACCATCAAGAGGATGATCGGCGGCAGCGCCATGATCGCGTCCATGCAGCGCTGGACGATCTGGTCCACGAGGCCGCCGGCATAGCCGCTGATCACGCCGAACAGCACGCCGAAGCCCACGCCCAGCGCCGTGGCGCCCAGCCCCGCCGTCAGCGAGACGCGGGCGCCGTAGATCACGCGCGTCAGCACGTCGCGGCCGAGCTCGTCGGCGCCGAGCAGGTGGCGGCCGCCGGGGTGCACCAGCCGGTCGCGCAGGAAGACCGTGTTCGGCCCGTAGGGCGCAATGAGCGGCGCCAGCAGCGCCACGAGGCAGATCAGCAGCAACACGAGCGCCGCACCCGCGGCCACCGGCTCGCACCGCACGAACCCCAGCAGCGCGCCGAGCGGCCGCGGCGGCGCGGCGCGCTGTCCACGTGCGAGTTCTTCGGCGATGACGGCCATCGCTGGCGTTCCTTCTGCCGTCAGGCGTAGCGGATGCGCGGGTCGATCACGCCGTACGAGAGATCGATCAGCAGGTTGATCAGCACGACGATCGCGCCGGCGACGAGGGCGCAGCCCTCCACCTGCGTGTAATCGCGCTGCAGGATCGCGGTGTAGGTGAGCTGGCCCATGCCCGGCAGCACGAACAGCACCTCGAGAATCAGCGCCCCGCTGAAGATGAAGGCCGCCTGGTTGCCGACCAGCGTGACGACGGGAATCAGGGCGTTGCGCAGCACGTGGCGGCTGACCACGACGTGCCCCGCCAGCCCCTTCGCCCGCGCCGTGCGGGTGTAATCCTCGCGCTGCGCCTCCAGCACCGTCGAGCGCGTCATGCGCATGATGCTGGCGGAAAGGCCGTAGCCCAGCACGAGGGCCGGGATCCACATCAGTTTCAGGTTCGCCGCCGGATCGTGCAGCAGGCCGACGTAGCCGCGCGGCGGCTGGTAGCCGAGGTAGAGCGTGCCGTAGACGATGATCATCAGCCCGATCCAGAAGCTCGGCAGGGACAGCCCGACGAAGGAGACCACCCGCACCAGATAGTCGAGCGGCTTGTCCTGGTAGACCGCGCTGAGGATGCCGAGCGGCACGCCGAGCACGAGCGCCGCCGCCATGCCGAGCACGCCCAGCTCCAGCGTGATCGGCAACGCGTCGCCGATGCGGCTGCTCACCTTCTGCCCGTCGAAGATCAGCGAGGTGCCCATGCTGCCGTCGAAGATGTGCCCCACCCAGTGCGCGTACTGCACCGGCAGCGGCTGGTCGATGCCCATCTCGTGGCGCAGCTCGGCCATCTTGTCCTGGGGAATACGGCCCGTGTCGCCCAGCTTGGCGATCAGCGCGTCGCCGGGCAGCAGGTGCATCATCACGAACACGGCCACGCTGACCAGCACGATCACGATCGCGGCCGCGCCCAGCCGCCGCAGCGCGTAGGTGCGCATCGCCCATCCTTATCAAGCCGGCAAGGAGAACGACGGCCCGGCTAGCTCGAGCGCCAGGCCAAATCGATGCCGCAGGAGCCCCAGCCGAGCGGGTTCCAGGCAGCCTCCGTGTCCACGAGGTTGAACAGGTTCGGCTTGCGCAGATTGATCTTGTAGGGCGTGATCGTCCACAGCCGCGTGACCTGGTCCAGGTCGTAGTTCATCAGGTCCATCAGGATCTTCTTGCGCGCCTCTTTGTCCATCGTCTGCCGCTGCTTCACCGCCCAGTCGTCGACCTGCGGGTCGTTGACGTGGAAGTAGTTGCGCGGCGACTTCGAGTAGAGCGCGTGGTAGGCGAAGGCGTCCGGATCCCAGCCGGGGCCGATCAGGCCGGTGCCGGCCAGGTGGTTGTACGTGCCGCCGTAGTACTCCTTCTGCCATTGCGACGGATCGCGCGGGGCGTTGATGTTGGTCTTGATCCCGGCCGCCGTCCACATGCCGGCGATCGCGTTCCACACGTTGTAGTTGAGGCCGGCGAACTGGGTCATCAAGAAGTCGAACTGCAGATCCTTGGCGCCGGCGGCGTCGAGCAGTTGCTTTGCCTGCTGCGGGTCGGCCTTGCTGTTCCACTGGCCGAGTTGCTTCGCCTCCCAGGGCCACTCCTGGCCGAAGTAAGTCCAGTCCTGGCCGTAGCCGTAGCCGGCCATGCCGTTGGTGAGGCTTGAGATGATCTGGTCGCGGTCGATCAAGAGCGAAAGGGCGCGGCGTACGCGCACGTCGCTGAGCGGCGGCTTGTCGAGGCGCATGGCGATGAACGGCTGGAAGCTGGGCGGCGGCGTCGTCACCTGGGTGACCGAGTCGGGGTTGGACTTGATTACGTTGACCCAGTCGGTGAAGGTCTGCGGCCAGACATGCTCGAACTGGCCCGAGCGGAAGGCGGCAATCTGCTGCGCCGGGTCGGCGAAGTACGAGGCCTCGATCGCGTCCAGATACGGCAACGGCTTGTTGGTGCGTGGATCCTTGCGGAAGTAGTCCGGATTCTTCTTGAACTTGTAGCCGCCGAGGTTCTGCGCGGACTCGAACAAGAAGGCGCCGGTGCCGATCGGCAGCTTCGCCAGGCCGTCGGGGCCCTGGTGCTGCTCTTTGGAGAAGACCCAGTGGAAGGGGATGGCGTAGGCGCCGACGAAGTAGGCGGCGGGCTGCTTCATCTTGAAGGAGACGGTGTAATCGTCCACCGCCTGCACGCTGTCGAGGTCCTGAAAGGTCGGCGTCTGCGCCGGCGCTTTCTGGTAGGCCTGCGTGCAGTAGATCACGTCGTCGGCCTTGAACTCGCGGCCGTTCACCGGCGCCACGTTCTGGAACTTGACGCCCTTGCGCAGGTGAAAGACGAAGGTCTGCGGGTCGGGCTGCTCGGGCATCGCCTCGGCCAGCACCGGCTCGACCTCCATGAAGTTCGGGTTCTTCACGAAGTCGTTGATCGCGAACTGCACCAACTGGTTGTTGGCGAACATGAAGGACGAGAGCAGCGAGCCGGCCGGGCTGGTTGGATCCCAGGTCACCGGCGTCTGGCCCTCGAAGTGCAGCGTGCCGCCGGCCACCGGCCCGTTCTTCTGGGCGGGCAGATCTTTCAGCAGCGAGCCGGCGTACGTCGTGCGCATCTGCTCGAGCGTGAGCTTGGAGGGGTCCTTCGGCGGCGCCTGGTTGGCGCCGGAAGGCGCCGAGGTCGCGGCCGCGCTGCCGGAGCCGGCCGAGGCCGGCGCGGCGCCGTTCGTCGTCTTCGCGGTGTTGTTGTTCTTGCTGTTGCCGCCGCAGGCCGCGAGCAGCGCCCCGGCGCCCAACGCGCCCATACCCGCCAGTGCCGCGCGGCGTGAGGCCGTCACGCGCGACCAGTAGCCGGAATGGCCCTCCTGACCCATCGTCTCTGCCCTCTCCTCCGGCGCGTCCGAGCGGCCCGAGCCGTCCCCGCGCGCCTGTACTGCCCGACCTGACGATCTCAAAGCGGTATACGCCGCGCCGGCGATCCTGCCCGGCGCGCACACCCGATCACGGCCCTTGCCACGGGGTTTACGCGCAGTTCGCAGGGCTGTCAAGTGCCGTATCCGCTGCGAACATACTGGAAGCGTCACCAAATCGCAACGAATGTCGGGACTTGTGACGGAAAGCGCAAAGATCAGCGATGGGCTGGCCGTGACGAGGGGTGCACGATCGCACGCGGTGTGCGACCATGCCTGACATGGCCCGCGCTTCCGTTTCCGTACGAGAGACCGTCGGCCGCTTCCGCCTTCCCCTGCCCCAGCGCTGGCGCCGGCTGATGGCGCGCTACGTCGGCGCGCAGGAGCAGCACAGCCGCCTGGTGCTGGCCGTGCAGGTCGGCTACGTGCTGATCTTCCTGCTGGTCTTCTTCCTCGGCTCCGACCAGTGGCCTGCGGCGCCGGACCTGATCACCGTCGGCCTGCTGGGCTTCGCCGTGGTCACGGCGCGCGGCATCCGCTTCCTGCGCGACTGGACCCCGTTCCTCGTGCTGACGATCGGCTATCTCGCCCTGCCCGGCCTCACGCCGGGCCTGCAGCAGCGCGCCCACGTCGGCTTCCCCATCACCGTGGACCGCTGGCTCGGCGGCGGCGAGCTGCCGACCACGCGCCTGCAGGCGGCGCTGTGGAAGGGCGGGCAGTTGCAGTGGTACGACTACGCCGCCTCGGCGCTCTACCTGCTGCACTTCGTCGTGCCGCTGGTGCTGGCCTATCTCTTCTGGCACTGGCGCCGGCCGCTGTACGTGCGCTTCGTGCGCGCCTATTTGGTGCTGATGTACGCCGGCTTCACGATCTACCTGCTCTATCCGATGGCGCCGCCCTGGTGGGCGAGCGACCTGGGCCGCATTCCGCACGTCGCGCCGGTGCTCAGCCTCGTGCACTGGAAAGGGATCGGCAACCCGGTGGGCATTCTCACCGGCACCTTCCAGCCCGACCCCGTGGCGGCGATGCCCAGCATGCACGCGGCCTTCTCCATGCTGGTCGGTCTCGTGCTCTGGTCGCTGCGGCCGCGCTGGGCCTGGATCGCGCTGGCCTACCCGCTGGCGATGGCGACGACCGTGCTCTACACCGGCGACCACTACGTGATCGACATGCTGGTGGGCTGGGCCTTCGCGCTCGCCGCCTTCGTCATCGTCTGGCTGCGCTGGCAGGAGAAGCAGGCTGCAGCGCCGCGGCCCGTGCCGGCGCCGGTCGCCGATGAACAGGCGGCAAACGCCGCGGCCGACTGACTGCCCACGACCGCTGTCACGCGCCCGCTGAGCCGCGGGAAAGCGCCCGCCGCTGCGCTGAGCGACGGGCGCTGCCTGCCGGTGTTTCGAACGCCGGACTCGATCGCCGCGTCAGCGGTCCGCGGGCGCCGGCGCGGCGTCGACGAAGCCGGCCACCGACGCGAAGCGGCCGTCATCGCCGACGATGGCGAAGTCGGTGCCGCCGAGATAGAGCGGGGCTTCCGGCACGCCGCCCCCCGCCCAGCTGAAGCGCACGTAGCCGTTCTGCGCTTCGATGCCGCTCACCAGGTGCAGGGTGTAGCCGGGGAACTGCGCCTGGGCGGCGCCGATCATCGCGTCGATGCCGTCGACGCCGTCGCCGCGACGGTGGGCGTCGACATAGGTGCCCTTCTCCGTCCAGGTCTTGGCGACCAAATCGCGGCGCTGCCGCGGGTCGCGCTCGTTCCAGGCGGCGAGGTAGCTGACGACCAGCTCGTTGGAAGTGCTCACGGGATGACTCCTTCGGGATGCAGCATGAACATGAATGAGGATGAACCGTTCATCGCTCATGTCTCATGTTCGGCGCGCACGCCGATGCCGGCGATTACCTGGCAGGTAATCGGCGAGCGGCGGCCGCGCTCCCGAAGGCTCCTCTGAGTGTTGAACGGGCGCTGTGCCGCGCCGCCTACGTGGCGACGGCCACCGGCTCCGACGTCGTACTGCCGGCGCCATGCGGCTGCGCGGCGAAGGTCACCGGCAGTGTCTGCAGGCCGCGCAGCAGGATCGTCGAGCGCCAGCGCGGCCGGCCGCCGAGACGCAGCCCCGGCATGCGGCGCAGCAGTTCGGCGATCGCGATCTGGCCCTCCACGCGGGCCAGCGGCGCGCCCAGGCAGTAGTGGATGCCCTGGCCGAAGGAGAGATGGCGGATATTGCCGCGGCCCAGGTCCAGTCGTTCCGGCTGCTCGAACGCGTCCGGGTCGCGGTTGGCGGCGCCGAAGATCACCGCCACGAACTCGCCCTGCTTGATCGGCTGGCCGCCGATCGTCACGTCTTCCATGGCGACGCGGCCGCTCATTTGCACGGGGCTGTCGTAGCGCAGCAGCTCCTCGACCGCGTTCTCGATCATGGCGGGAGCGCGCTGCAGCCGCGCCATTTGCCGCGGGTTGCGCAGCAGCGCCAGCATGCCGTTGCCGATCAGGTTGGTCGTCGTCTCGTTGCCCGCGGCGAGCAGCAGGATGCACATCGCGTACAGCTCGTCCTCGTTCATCTTGTCCGAGCCTTCGTGCGCCTGGACTAACGCGCTGATCAGGTCGTCCTGCGGCTGGCGCGCCCGCTCGCGGATGATCGCACGGAAGTAGTCGGACAGCTCAAGCACGGCCGCGTCCGCGGCACTGAGCTGCTCGGGCGTGAGCAGCGGCTCCAGCCCCTCGCCCAGCGCATCGGACCAGGCCTTGAACTTCGGCCGGTCCTCGGCCGGCACACCCAGCATCTCGGCGATCACGATCACCGGCAGCGGATAGGCGAGGTCGCGGATCAGGTCCATGTGGCCCTGCGCCTGCACGGCGTCGAGCAGCCCGTCCACGATCTGGGCGATGCGCGGCCGCATCTGCTCGACGGCGCGGGGCGTGAACGCCTTGCTCGCCAGCGCCCGCAGCCGTGTGTGGTCCGGCGGATCGAGCGAGAGCAACGAGTTCGCCAGCCAGCGGTTGTACGGCCCCATGTCGTCGCCGATGAACTGCTGCGCGGTGGTGCCCTTGCTGCGGTCGGCGGCGAAGCGGGGGTCGCGCATCACCGCCATCACGTCGGCCTGGCGCGTCAGCACCCAGCACTGCATCAGCACGCTGCGGTGCACGGGATCCTTCGTGCGCAGCCGCGCATAGGTCGGATACGGGTTCTCGCGCAGCTCGGCGGCGAGCGGATTGAAGGCGACGCCGCTCTGCAGCCGCTCTTTGAGCAGCATGCCGCGGATGGCGACGCTGCGGACGGCGTTGGTGGCGAACTCGGGCAACGGCATGACTGGTGCTCCTCGTCTGATGACTGCTGATAACCGGCGCGGGCCGCACTGCGGTCAGCGGCGCGCCGCCGCTTCAGCGGGAAGCGCAGGCACGGGGCCCGGGCGGAAGGCGCCGTTCAGCAGCGCCTTCATCACGGCGATGTACGGTGGCGTGTCGATCGCGGGGTCCAGCGACTTCTGAATGAGCAGCCCGTAGTAAAAGGAGATCGCCATCGTGGCCACGGCCTCGGGGTCAAGCTCCGCCGCGATCTCACCGCGCTGCTGCGCCGCGGCCACGAGGCCGGCGAAGACTTCTCGCAGACCGGCGAAGCAGCGCCGCCAGATCGCGCCGATCTCGGGGTTGCGGCCGGCCTCTGCGATCAGCTCGAGGTCGAACGCATCCGCGTCGCCCTGCTCGATCTCGCCGCCGAGGCCGAAGTAGGCGGCGATCACCTCGTCGGCGAGGGCGGTGAAGTCCCGGCCCTGCGCCGCCGCGCCGATCAGGTCGGCATGGCGCTGCAGGTTCATGTCGCAGAGCGCGGCGATCAGCTCGATCTTGCTGGCGAAGTAGCGATAGATGGCGCCGGGGCTGAGCCCGGCTTCGTCGCAGATGTCCTGCATCGTCGCCTGGTGAAAGCCCCTGCGGGCGAAGCAGGCGCCGGCGGCGGCCAGGATCTGGCGGCGGCGGGCGGCGAGGTGTTCGGGGCTGACGCGCGGCATGAAGTCGGACCCGATCCGATGGAAACAAAGCGAATACTCATTCTTTATCACACGCGGTGGCGACGGTTGTCAAGCGGAGCGCCTAACTCCGCGTTGACTCAACAGCGCCGCGTCTCCCTTCCCCTCGCGTGTCGTAGCGTGTGCCATCGCGTGTGTCATGCGGAACGGTGCGATTCGCGGCGGACCGGTAGTCCTTGAGCCACCCTTCCCGTGTCGGGCAGGGAAATCCGAGCGCGTGCGCGAGGGAGGAATAGGCGCCCGCCGGCCACCGCCTATACTGTTCCCTGTTCCCTATTCCCTCGAACAAGAGGTGCGCCATGCAGACCAGCGAGCTGACCACCATGACCGTCGCCGAGGCCGCCGCGCAGATCGAGCGGCGCAGCCTCTCGCCCGTCGAGCTGACGCGCGCCTATCTCGACCGCATCGCACGGCTCAACCCGACGATCAACGCCTACGTGACTCTGACCGCCGAACAGGCGCTGGCCGCCGCGCGGGCGGCGGAGCAGCAGATCCTCGCCGGTGAGTACCGCGGCCCGCTGCATGGTGTGCCCTTCGCGCTCAAAGACATCTACGACACGGCCGGCGTCCGCACCGCCGCCGGCTCGAAGATCCTGGCCGAGCGCGTGCCCGACGCCGACGCGACGACCACCGCGCTGTTTCACCAGGCCGGCGCCGTGCTGCTCGGCAAGCTGAACACGCACGAGTTCGCCTTCGGTGTCACGACCAACAACCCGCACTGGGGCGCCACGCGCAACCCCTGGGGGCTCGAGCAGATTCCCGGCGGCTCCAGCGGCGGCTCCGGTGCGGCGATCGCGGCCGACCTCGCGCCGATCGCGATGGGCTCGGACACGGGCGGCAGCATCCGCATCCCGGCCTCGCTCTGCGGCACGGTGGGACTGAAGCCGACGCACGGCCGCATCAGCACCGCGGGCATCTTTCCGCTGAGCTGGTCGCTGGACCATGCCGGCCCGCTCACGCACACGGTGGAAGACGCAGCGATCGTGCTCAAGGCCCTCGCCGGCCCGGACGTGCAGGACACGCTGACGCCGCCCGTGCCGCTGCAGGATTACCGCGCGGATCTGAACGTGAGCGTGCGCGGGCTGCGGCTGGGCGTGCCGCGCGCTGGCTTCTGCGAGGCGCTGGAGCCGGACGTGGCGCTGGCGTTCGAGGCGGCGCTGGAGGTGCTGCGCGAGTTGGGCGCGGTCGTCGAGGACGTGCAGGCGCCGGCGCTGTGGGCGAGCTGGGAGCCGGGCTACAACATCCTCTACAGCGAGGCTCGGCACGTGCACAAGGCGTGGCTGCGCGAACGGCCGGGCGACTACGGCAAGGATGTCTTCACCCGGCTGAACGAGCGCGCCGAGCTCTCCGCCGACGACCTGGTGGCCGCCTTTCGCCACCAGTCGGCGGCGATGCGCGAGGCGGCCGCCTTGCTGGCGGAGCGGGCGGCGCTGGTCCTGCCTGCCACGCGCATCGCAGCGCCGAGCATCAACCCCAACCAGACGATCGTGCTGGATGGCAAGGAGGTGCTGGCCCGCAGCGTGCTGACGACGAACACGATCCCCTTCAACGTGACGGGCCAGCCCGCCGTCTCGTTGCCCTGCGGCTTCACCGCCGCCGGCCTGCCGATCGGCCTGCAGATCGCCGGCCGCCGCTGGGACGAGGCGACGGTGCTGCGCGTCGCCCACGCGTACGAGCAGGCGACCGAGTGGCACACGCGGCGGCCGAGCCTCATCCTCACCCCTGTCCCCTCTCCTTCTCCATAGAACGGGAGAAGGAGAGGGGCGATCCGGAGTCGGGCGTCACGCGCGGCGTCGGGTTGGCCGTGGCTTGTGAGCGCGTGGTGGGCGCCCTTCGCGGCCTGCCGGGTCAGGCTATGCCCATCGGAGCACGGTTCATCGCGGAGCCCCTCTCTCCCATACGCTCTTGCACGAGGCGGATACCCCGAATCGCGGTGTATGGGAGTGAGGGGCGCTTACCCTACTTCGCCGCATCATCGTTGCTTTGCTTCACGGCGTCGTCCAGCAGTTGCTTCGCGCTCTTGTTCGCGTCGGAGAGCGCGGCCACGATCGCGTCGCTGATGTGGTTGCGCGTGGTCTGGTAGCTGCGCACCGCCGGCTCGGAGCGACCGTACTGCTGCACCTGCAGGGCGATCGCGTACTGCGGCAGCTTCTGCACCTGCGCCTGCACGCGCGGATCGGTCAGCCCCGACGTGCGGATCGGCAGGTAGCCGGAGGCGATGCTCCAGTCGGGGTTCACCTCTTTGCTGGAGAAGTACTTCATGAACAGCCAGGCGGCGAGCTGCTTCTCCGGGCTGCTCTTGAACATGGTGATGTCGGCGCCGTTGATCACGGCCGCGGTCGGCTGGCCGGCGGCGTGCGGCGGCGCGGCCACGTTCCAGGCGAAGCCCTTGCCGTCGTTCTGCACTTCCTGCTGGTAGTAGGGCAGGCCGGCGCTGGTGCTGAAGGCGAAGGCGGCCTTGGCGTTGCCGAAATCGGTCTGATCGGCGAACTGCTTGGCCACCTGGTAGCCCGAGCCGTCCTTGATGATCTGCTGAAAGAAGGCCAGCGAATCGACGCCCTGCTGGTTGTTGAAGACCCACTTCTTCTGGTCGTCGCTGATCTCCTGGCCGCCGCGGGAGAAGATCATGTTGGCAAACAGCGAGGGCTCGACGCCGATCGCGTAGCCCTTCATGTCGCCCTTGGCCACCGCCTTCGCCGCCTTGAGAAAGTCGTCCCAGGTCTGCGGCACGTCCACTCCCGCGGCCTTGAGCGCGTCGGCGTTGTAGTACATCAGCTCGATGCTCTTGGTGAAGGGGAAGGAGAGCAGCTTGTTGTCGTTGGCAGGATAGAAGTTGTCGTAGCGGTAGGCTTGCAGGATGTCGGCGTAATCGTCTTTGGGCAGGCCGTACTTCTGGCTCTTCACGTAGTCGTCGAGCGGGATGATCACGTTGGCCTGCTGGTACTCGGCCACCTGGTTGGGATAGGCCACGGCCATATCCGGCGCCTGGCCCCCGGCGATCGCCGTCTCCAGCTTCTGGAAGAGGTCGTTGTAGTTGCCGACGTACTGCGCGTCGATCTGGATGTTCGGGTTCTTCGTCTGGAAGTCCTGGATCAGCGAGGTCAGCTTCTTGCCGTTGGGGCCGTCCAGCGGCTGTGTGTGCCAGAACGTGATCGTCACGGGCTTGCTGATCGTGACGTTGTCGATCGCGCTGCCGCTGCCCGCCGCCGCGGCCAGCGCCTTGTCCGCCGCGACCACGCCGGGCGTCACCGTCACGTTGCCGCCGGTAGTGGGTGAGCCGCCCGCCGCCGGACTGCTGCTTGCTGCCGTGGCGCTGCTGCCCGCCGCGGCAGAGGCGGGCGCGGTGGCGCTCACGGCGCCGCTTGCCGGGGCGATGGTCCCCGCGGGGGCAGAGGCGGCGGCCTTCGTGGCCGTGGCGGCGCCGCTGCTCTTGTTGCTGTTGTTGTTGCTGGAGCTGCAGGCCAGCCCCAGCGTCAGCGCCACGCCCAGCAGCAGCGGCGTCAGCAGGCGATGGCTGCCGGTGCCGAATCTTCGATGCATCACGCACTCCTGCGCGGTGTTCGCCGCGCGGCGCCGGTGTTGCTTCGGCGCAGCGCAGGCGGCCGTCCATTCAGGCCGAACCGCCCCGAGCCGGGGCGGGCAAGGATCGACGTGTGCTTGCGTTCCCTCTGCCGCTCCCTCCTCCGCCCGCGCCGGGCGTCGAGCCAGGCGATCGAATCGCCTCACATCCGTTCATATCAAAGCGTGCCCGATTCGCGCCGCTGCCTCAACGTCCCGTCGGCCCCGCTTCAGCCCTTCAGGCCAGACGAGGCGAAACCCTCCATGAACTGCCGCTGCGCGAAGAAGTAGAGCACGACGATCGGCGCGATCGTGAAGGCCGAGGCCGCCATCAGCAGCGCCGGCTCGGTCGAATCGGAGCTGATGAAGACGGAGAGGCCGAGCTGGACCGGCCGCAGGCTCTCGCTGTTGGTGACGATCAGCGGCCAGAGCAGGCTGTTCCACGAGCCGAGGAAGGCGAAGAGCATCACCGCGGCCAGCGCCCCCTTGGAGAGCGGCAGCGCGATGCTGAGCAGCGTGCGCAGGTGGCCGGCGCCGTCCAGCGCGGCCGAGTCGTACAGGTCCTGCGGCAACTGGTCGAAGAACTGGCGCAACAGGAAGATGCTGAACACGCTCGATGCCCAGGGCACGATCAGCGCCCAGTACGTGTTCAGCATGTGCAGCTTCTTCACGATGATGAAGTTGGGAATGATGATCGTCTCGAACGGGATCATGAGCGTGGCGAGGAACAGGATAAAGAGCACGTTGCGGAAGTAGAAGTCGATGCGCGAGAAGGCGTAGGCCGCGAGCGTGCTGGTGATCACAACACCGGCCACGACGCAGAAGCAGATGAAGAACGTATTGACGAAGTAGCGCGCGAACGGCGCCGCGTGCCAGGCGGCAGCATAGTTGCTGAAGTGCCAGACGGAGGGCAGAAAGGTCGGCGGGTCGCGCAGCGCCTCGCTGCGCGTCTTGAACGAGGTGAGCAGCATCCAGAGGAAGGGAAAGGCGGCGAACACCGCGCCCGCGATCAGCACGAGGTAGAGCAGCGCGCGGCGCAGCAGGCGCGCCGCCGTCAGGCCGCGCTCTCCCGCCGCCGCGCCGGTCCGCTGTCTGCCGAGTGCGAGGTCACTCACGACGCGCGGCCCTCATCCTCACTTCGTTTCTGTGGCCCCTCTCCCTCTCCCAATTCTGGAGAGAGGGAGAGGGGCGATCCAGCGTGAAGTGTTCCGTGGCCGAGTTGGGTTATCCGGGGCAGTCGTAGCCGGGCGCAACGCGACGCGCTCCCGAAGCGAACCGCCCATGCGCTCGCCGACGCCGACCAATCGAGCCCGCGACCCCAACCCCGCCTGCATTCCTGCGCCCTCCGCCCTCTATTCCCTGTTCCCTGTTCCCTATCGCCCTACGCCCTCGCGTACCGCCCGCCCAGCCGGGACTGCACCAGCGTCAGCCCCATGATGATCGCGAAGAGAATGAAGGCGACCGCCGAGCCGTAGCCCAGGCGGTGCGCCGACTGGAATTGGTTGTAGACGTTGACCATCACCGTCTGCGTGGTGCCCAGCGGTCCGCCGGCGCCGCCCACGTTCGAGTTGCTGGAGATGATGAAGATCTCGTTGAAGGCCTGAAAGGCGGCGATCGTCGAGATCACGCTGAGGAAGAAGAAGATCGGCGCCAGCTGCGGCAGCGTGATCTTCCAGAACACCTGGCGCTCGCTGGCGCCGTCGATGCGCGCCGCCTCGTAGGTTTCGCCGGGGATGTTGCCGAGGCCGACGAGGAAGATGACGACCTGGAAGCCAAGCTGGTGCCAGATCGTCATGATGATGATCGCGCACAGCGCCAGGCTCGGTCCCTGCACCAGGCCGGGCACACTGATATGCGCCGCGTTGCCCAGCAGTTGCAGGATGCCCCGCGGCTCCTGCGTCCAGCGCTGGTTGCCGATACCGACGTGGCCGATCAGCGTATTGGCGATGCCGGCGCGCGGGTTGAAGATCCACAGCCAGACGCTGGCCGCGGCCACGGTGCTGGTGACGTAGGGCAGGAAGTAGAGCGTACGCAGCAGGCCGAGCCAGCGCACCTTCTGGTAGAGCAGGTAGGCGATCAGGCAGGCGAGCGCCATCGTCACCGGCACCGTGCCAAGCGCGAAGTAGACGGTGACGCCGAGCGACTGCCAGAAGGCGTGGCTGTGCAGCGCCTCGTTGTAGTTGCGCAGCCAGACCATGCCCAGGTCGGCGATCTTCCAGTTGCGCAGGCTGATCCAGAACGCGTAGAAGACGGGGAAGAAGTGGAAGACGCCGGTGATCAGCAGCGCCGGCGCCAGGAAAAGCAGGGCGACGGCCGTGTTGCGCAGCTTGCGCCGGTCGAGGCGACGCGGCGCACCGGGCCGCGCCGCCAGGCGCGTCTTCGCCGATCCGAAGGCAGCCGCCATGCCCGCTCCCGCGGCGCCCGCCGGCGCGGGCGGGTCAATGTGGGCGCAGTCTAGCATGGCCTTCGGGGTGCTTCCAGCACGCCGATGTTAGCGCGGGCTACGCGCCTATGCAGGCTGCCCGGCGACCTCCGTCAGCCGCCGCTGCAGGTAGCGGCGTTCCACGGCGTTGGCGCAGAGGGCATGGGCCTGCCGGTAGGCGGCGGCGGCCTCGGCGCGGCGGCCGGCGCGGCGCAGCAGGTCCGCGCGGGCGGCGTGGTACAGGTGGTAGCCGATCAGCGGCTCGCGCAGCGCGGGCGCGGCCAGCAACGCCAGCCCCGCAACCGGCCCCTGCGCCATCGCCACCGCCGCGGCGTGATTGAGCCGCAGCACGGGAGAGTCGTGGTCGCGCAGCAGGCCGCGGTAGAGCCCCACGATCTGCGGCCAGTCCGTTTCCGCCGGCGAGGCCGCCTGCGCGTGCAGCGCCGCGATCGCCGCCTGCGTCAGGTAGTAGCGCGGCCGGGGCGCGGCCGGCGTGGAGCGCGAGCGGTTGCCCTTCGCTCGCCGTCCCTGCGGCGTCGCCTCGGCGCCGGTCGCTTGATCGCCGGCCAGCAGCGCGAGGGCGCGATCGAGCACGGCCAGACCTTCGGCGATTGCAGCACGGTCCCAGCACCCGCGATCTTGCTCCTCCAGCGGCACCAGCTCTCCGTGCGCTCCGGTGCGCGTGCCGCGGCGCGAATCGTGCAGCAGCATCAGCGCCAGCAGTGCGAGCGCCTCCGGCTCCCGCGGCAAAAGCGCCACCAGCATCCGCGCCAGCCGGATCGCCTCGCGGCAGAGGCCCTGACGGATCAGCGCTTCGCCCACGCTGGCGCTGTAGCCCTCGTTGAAGATGAGGTAGAGCACCGCGAGCACGGCCTGCAGCCGTTCCGGCAGCGCGTCGTTCGGCGGCACGCGGTAGGGGATGCCGGCGTCGCGGATCTTCTGCCTGGCGCGCACGAGCCGTTGCGCGAGCGTGGGCTCGGGCACGAGAAACGCCCGCGCGATCTCGGGCGTGGTCAGGCCGCCGAGCGTGCGCAGCGTCAGCGCGACCTGCGCCTCGGGCGCCAGCGCCGGGTGGCAGCAGGTGAAGATCAGGCGCAGCCGGTCGGTGTGCGCCTCCGGCGCCGCGTAGGGGTCGGCGTTCTGCGCCAGCTCGGCCAGGCCGTGCAGCAGCGCCTGCTTCTCGGCCAGCGTGCGCTTGCGGCGCAGGCGGTCGATCGCCTTACGGCGGGCGGCGGTGGTGAGCCAGGCTCCGGGATTCTCCGGCACGCCCTCGCGCGGCCAGCGGTCAAGCGCGGTGACGAACGCCTCTTGCAGCACGTCCTCGGCGAGCTCGAAGTCGCCGAAGACGCGGATCAGCGTGGCGAGGATGCGCCCGCTCTCTTCGCGGAAGACGCGCTCGATCGTGTCCTGCGTGACGCCCATTGGCGCTCGCTCGCTGATCGTGCAGATTTTAGCGCCCTCGGCCTGGAGCAATGCCGCGGTTTCGCCGGGGGCATGATCGTCTCTGCGATCATATGCGAACGGGCGTTCGAGTGCTGCAACAGTCATCTGTCAGTTGCTCCGGCGCCGCGAGTCTTTTCCAACTGTGCGCCGGCGAGCAGCCGGCTGGGCGCCGCGCTGGCGGCGTTCAGCGTCAGCACTTCGAAGGGAGACAGCTCCGCCCGCATGACGCCCGCCGCCACGCACGGATCGGCGTCCAGCAACGCCTGGGCCGCTTCGTCCGACTCGGCCCAGAAGATCGAGATGAACCACGCGTCCGCCGTCGCGACCGTCGTACGGCCGACGAGCGCCACGGTGCCCTCTTCGGTGAGCCGTTGCAGCCGTGCCGCGTGCTCGCGGACGAGCGCAAGCTCGTGCGGCGTCGGTCCGGTGGCGAGCATGTCGGGGCGGGTGGGCGTAAGCCGGCCGACGTACTGGCGCCTCCTATGCATATCGGATACCCCCGGCGTATCGCTCGCGTGCGCTGCGAAGACGCGCCGGCCGGCCGCAGCGCTTCGCGGCCGGCCGGCGCGAGCAACTACATGTTGTCGAACACCATGATCGGGCGGACCTCGATGGAGCCGTACCTGGCGCCGGGGATCTTGGCGGCGTAGGCGAGCGCCTCGTCCACGTCCTTGCAGTCGAGCATGTAGAAGCCGCCGAGCTGTTCCTTGGTCTCGGCGAAGGGACCGTCGGTGGTGAGCGCCTTGCCGTTGCGCACGCGCACCGTCGTGGCCGTGGCGACCGGCATCAGCGCATCGCCCGCCTGGAAAACGCCGGCCTTGTTCACCTCCTCGGTGAAGGCTCCGTAGTCCTGGAAGTACTGCGTTGCCTCCGGGGTACCCTGCTGCGGCTCGCTGGCCTCGTTCGTGTAGATCAGCAGCATGTAACGCATGGTCTTCCTCCATTTCGTCTTCGGCGCCGCGCTCGTTGTGGCGCCTTCACCCAAACGACGATCGACGGCGGGCCGGATCGACAACATTCGGCCTCAGCAGCGGCCAATTTTTTCTAGGCCGGCAAACTTGGCTTGAGAGGTTCGCCGAGCCCGGGTTCCGATAAGCGCCACTCGCACCTGAGGTAGGGCAAGGGCGCGCATGGCGAGGCGACCGGCGGGCACGCGCACGCAAACCCTGGAACCGACCG
>DATGEL010000073.1 GCA_035310145.1 Dehalococcoidia bacterium | reverse complement strand
GGCGGCGCGCAGGGCGGCGATGGGGGGCGTGGGGGCGCGGGGCGTGTAGGGCACGCTCAAGCCCACCACGCCGCGGATGCGCTCCGGCCGCAGCAGCGCCGTCTGCCAGGCCAGCGGCGCCCCCCAGTCGTGGCCCACGATCACCGCCTGCCGCGCCCCCAGCGCGTCCAGCACGCCCAGCATGTCGCCGGCGTGGTGCAGCTGTGTGTACTGCGCCGCATCCTGCGGCCGCGCCGTCTGGCCGTAGCCGCGCAGATCCGGGGCGACGGCATGGCAGCCGGCGCCGGCGAGGGCGTGCAGCTGGTGGCGCCAGGAGTACCAGCTCTCGGGGAAGCCGTGGCAGAGCAGTACCAGCGGCCCGCGGCCCGCCTCCGCCAGGTGCATGCGGATGCCGTTCGTCTCTACGAAGCGATGCGTGATCTCAGCCGTCGCACTCTGCGCCATGCAACCCTCCTGTGCTGGCTGTGCACTGCCGCTGCAGCATACAGGACTGACCCGACGCTCGCGCCGACGCGCATCCCTCGGGCGGAGGAGCGTAAGATCGAGCGGATGTCACACAGCGGGAGGCCAGCGCCATGAACGCGGGGACGGGCGCAGGTGGCGAAGCCGGATTCAGCTTCGAGCCCGGCTCGCACGAGGATGTGTGGCTCGCGAAGCACCAGGGACGGCCGATTGGGGCGGTGGGCTACGCGCTGGCAGACGGCCGTTGGCGCGCCGCCTGGCGCGGCGTCCTGGTTGGCGACAGCTACGACACCCGTGAAGACGCGGCGCGGGCGCTGCTGGAGCGCCTGCACCACGAGGAGGACCCGTAACCCCGGCCGGCACGGAGGAGAACGGCCAGAATCAGACCGCCGCGACCGCGCGGCCGAGCCGCCGTCGATAGCGCCGGCTCGCCAGGGCCGGCCAGACTTCCTCGAACGCTCGGCGCCGCGCCGCAAGTTCGGAGGCGATCCCGGCGGACACGGCAACCAGGCCCGCGGGTAGGTTCCCGCTGTTTGCCCGCGCGGCCCCCTCCAATCGCTCGCGCAGGCGACGGTTCAGCACGTCGGCATCGTGCAGTTCGCCGAGCACGTCCTGCACGGCGACGGCCGCGGCGATCGTCCCTTCGGCGTCGCTGCCCAGGACCTCTCGCAGCGCCTCAAGCAGATAGCGCAGGCGCCGAACCACCTTGCGCAGTTCGTGCAGCTCGTCAAGCGTAAGGTCGCTCACATCCCGCCCCGCCGCCCGTACCGCGCCGTAGCTGCGCCAAAGCTGCGCCGGCGCCGCCTGGAAGAGGAGTCGAGCGCCGCGCTCGCCGGCAGCAGTGTCAGCGAGAAACGCCGTGATGCGCTGCTGCCAGGCGACATGCTCCGCCCCGCATACATGGGCAGCCAGTTCGGCGCGCCGCTCTTCCCGTTCCGCCCGCCAGACCGCGAGCAAATCGTCCAGGCCCTCGCGCCGGTGCTGCCGCGCGGCCTGCGCGCTCAGGGCCTTGCTGAGCACGTCCAGCTCGCGCACGGCGCCCAGCGCGTCGCCCAGCCGCTTCGCGCCGCCATCAATCGCCCGCACGTCCCTGCGGGTGTAGGCGCGGCGGAACACGCGCAGCAGTGTGCGCAGCCGGCGCACGGCGACGCGGGCATCGTGGATCTGGTCTTCCGAGGGATCGGCGCGCAGTGCGGCCTCGAAGCCGCGAAGCCGAGCCAACTGCGCGGCAAGTAGGCTGCGGCCGCTCGCGGCCAGGGTGGCGTCGAAGCGCAGGCCGACCCCCCGCGGCGGTTCGCCGGACGCCCGAAAGCGCAGGCGGCGGCCAAAGGCCGCGCGCCACAGCGTCGCGGCCCCGCGCTCCGCGCCGTGCGCTATTTCGCCAACCACGGGCGATTGCAGCTTCAGCAGCGTGGTGCGCTCGGTCGAGGTGACCGCACTGAGCCGCCCGCCGCGCCCTTCCCGCTCGGCCAGCGCCTCGGCAGCAGCGGTCAACGCCGCGAGAGCCAGGGCCCGACGCCGCGGCATAGCGCCGAGCGCGGAAACCGATGGATCGGCGCCGGCGACGGCAAGCAGCTGGCGCCGCGCTCGCCGCCGGCCGCGATCGTCGCGGGTCAGGCTCAGCAGCGCCAGCGCCGCGACGAGGACGCCGTGCTCGTGAGCGTCCAGCCCCGGCGGCGGCGCGACGGCGGCGAGATCACGCGCCGCCCGCGCCGCGTCGTCCGGCCGCGACGACCGTGCCTGCGCCCGAATCTCGAGAATCGCCGTCAACAGGCGTTCATGCCTGTCGATGGCGAAATCCGGCCGGTCGATCGCCGCCGTGAGTGTCCGGGCGATGGCGACGGTGCGCTGGTCTCGCCGGTCGTCGGCGCGGTCGAGCGCCGGCACGCCCGGCACGCCCGCAAGCGCCCGCTCGAGCTTGGAGCGCGCCTGAGACGTGAATTCGGCGGTCGAGCGCAGGCTGGCGACGATTGCGCCCAGATCGGCCTCGCTGCCCTCAGGCGTCAGCTCGGCTTCGAGCTCAAACATTGCAGGCTGGCCACGGTCGAATTCGACCCGATCGAGGCTGAGCGTGGCGAGGCGGCGTGTCCCCTCGCAGATGTCGCGCTCGTGCCGCTCCTGCCGCACGCTGGCGATCGGGCGCAGACGGGCGCCGGCGAGCAGCCGCAGGGCCAGCGTGCGCGCGGCGCTTCCCGGCCAGGCCTCGGGCTGCAGCCATTGCGGAAGATCGATCGTCGCCGGCGCGGCGCCGGCGCTTGCTCCGTCCGAGACCGCCAGCTCTACCTCGAACTCGTCGCGCCGGCGTACGCCGGCAGCAGGCGCCGGGCCGCGATCCCCGAGCGATTTTAGCGTGGCGGTCAGCCCGCCGCCCTGCCGGCGAATGCGGCAGGCGTAGCCTCCCCGCAGGCAGGCGAAGTCCTCGCCGTCAAGATAGACGTCGACCACGCTGACCGAGCGGGGGCGGTTCAGTGAGAACGGTCCGAGCCGGGAACGGCCGAGCCACGCTTCGAATGCCGCGGCGTCGCGAAAGCTGAACTTGGCCTCGGTCTCCATGCCGACAGTATAGCGAGCGACCTTGTGCGACCGTCCGCGAGGAGCCGGGGATTCGGTCAGGCGGTCGGAACCTCCACGATCACCGCCGTTCCGGCGCCCGGCGCACTCTCGATGCGCAACAGCGCGCCGACCTCGACCGCCCGCTCACGCATCGAGCGCATGCCGATGCCGCCGCGCCCCGGGCCGGACGCCGGCGGAGAGGCCGGGTCGAAGCCCTCGCCGTCATCCCGCACCTCGATCGTCAGCATGCCGTTCATCGCGGTCAAATCTACCTCGATCGTGCCCGCGCCGGCGTGCTTGACGGCGTTGCCCAGCGCCTCCTGCACGATACGAAAGACGGCGGCCTCGGCCGCCGGCGCCAGCCGGCAGCCGCGCTCGGCCGAAAACTCGAAGGAGCTGTCGCTGCGCAGACGAAACGAGTCCACCAGCCGCTCCAGGGCGACGACCAGTCCTTCGTCCAGCCCCGGCGGGCGCAGCTGCACGAGCAGGGCGCGCATCTCCCGCTGCGCCTCCTCCGCGAGCGTGCCGATCCGCTCCAGCGTGGAGCTGAGGCGCGCCGAGCCCTTCTCGTGCTGCGCCTGCGCTGCCCGCGTCAGCATGCCGAGGCTGAAGACCGACTGCGTAACCGAGTCGTGCAGATCGCGCGCCAGGCGGGCGCGCTCCTCCAGCGCCGACGCCTCCTGACCGCGGCGCAGCAGACGTGCCCGCTCGACCGCCAGCGCCGCCTGATCGGCCAGGGCCTGGATCAGGCGCACGTCTCCGTCGGCGAAGCTGCGCGGGCGGGTGTCGTTCACCCAGAGAATGCCGATCGGCGTGCCCTCGAGCCGCAGTGGTGCGGCGATCAACGCCCGGACGCCGGCGGCCACCGTCTCGCGCTGCGACTGGGACGGAGTGGGCCACAGCGAGTAGTCATCAACGCGCACGGCCTGGCCGCTGGCGAGGGCCCTGCCCGTGGCCGTACCCTCGTAGAACTCCTCGTTGAGCGTTGCCACGGCGGCCGCGTCAAACAGGGCGCGCGGCTCGCCCGTCGTGGCCAGCGGAATCAGCCGTTGCCGCTGCTCGTCCATTAGCCCGACCATCGCCCCGGCCGCGTCGCACAGCCGCCAACCGGCGTCCGCCACGATGCGCAACACCTCATCGGTGTCGGTGCTGGCGAGCATTCGCTCGGTGATGCCGGCGAGCGCCCCCAACCGCTCGATCTGCCGGGCCGCCGTTTCGCGGGCGCGGCGCTCTTGCTCGGCAAGGTGCGCGTTGTAGATGGCCACCGCGGTTTGGTCGGCGAACGCCTCCGCCAGCCGAATCTCGTTCTCGCCGTAGATGCGCTCGCGCCGGTGATAGAGCATCAGCAGGCCGAGGATCTCTCCACCCGCGGCGAGCAGCGGCAGCCGCAGGGTGCTGACGATGCCCTCCTGCTCCATAAGACCGGCAAGTCCGCTCCATCGCGGCCGCAGCTCCTGCGACACATTGCGCATGTGCAGTGGCCGCCGTGCCCGTCGCAGCGCCGCGTAGGTGGCCGAGGACTTCTCCTCCATCACCTCGAATGCGCGGATCAGCTCAGGCTGAAGGCCGTCGCTGGCGCCGCACAGCACCTGCTCTTCAACGGGGTCAAGCAGCCAGACCGCCGCGGCGTCGGCGCCCAGCACCGCCCGCGAACGACGCACGATCTCCTGAAGCAGGGCGGGGGTGTCGCGCGTGGTCGCCAGCTCCGCCGCGACCAACTGCAGCGCGTGCGACTCCTCGATCAGCCGCGCCTGCTCAAGCGCCAGGGCTGCCTGGTCGGCGAGGGCCTGCAGCAAGGCGGCGTCCTCCGCGCCGAATCGACCGGGCGCGGCGTCGGCGGCCAGCAACACGCCCAGCGGCACCCCAGCCTTGCGCAGAGGCGCGGCGACGAAGGCGCGCACGCCCGCCGCGGCCATGCGCGACTGGTTAGCGCGTGGCAGCGGCAACGCCGCGAAATCATCCACCAGCACGGCCTCGCCGCGCCGGAACGCCCGCCCCGTCACGGTCTCGGCAAAGAAGGCATCATCGACGACCGGCTCACCGAGCGAGGCAAACCAGGTCTGGAACTCTCCGTGCACAGCCGCGGTCACCAGGCGGTTGTCGGGCGGTTGCACGAGCGCGACGACTGCCGCACCGGCCCCCGACAGCCGCACCGCCGCCTCGGCCACCACGCGCAGCACGGCGTCAGCGTCGGAGGTGGCCAGCAGTTGTTCGCCGATACCTGCGAGCGTGGTCAGGCGGTCGAGCTGGCGCGTGGCCGCGGCGCGCGCCGCGGCTTCGTGCTCCGCCAGCGTCGTGTTGTGAATCGCGACCGAGATCTGGTCGGCAAAGGCCTGCGCCAGTTGCATTTCGCTGGCGCTGTAGCTACGCACGCGGTGGTGATAGAGCGTGAGCACGCCGTGCACGCTGCCGCCGGCCTCGAACAGCGGCAGCCGTAGGGCGCTGCGAATGCCGGATTCTGTCACCGCGCGGCCGATCTTCGGGTCGGCTCTCTCAAGCACCGCCGGGTAATCGGCGAAGAACTGCGGCCGGTCATTGCGCCGGATCTGTTCAAAGAAGGCGTGCGCCGGCGGCGTGTTGACCTCCAACAAGCGCAGGAGCGGCGCGGGCAGGCCCCGGCTGGCGCGCGTGCGGAAGTTGCCGCGATCGTCGAACATCCACACGGCGGAGGCATCGGCGCCGAACACGGCGGCGGCGCGCTCAACCAGCTCGTTCATCAACGTCTCGGTCTCGCGCGAGGTGGCCAGGTCGGCGGCGATGCCCTGCAGCGCGTGCGTCTCCTCGATCAGGCGGGTGTGGTCGAGCGCGAGCGCCGCCTGCTGGGCCAGCACGCGCACGGCGTCTAGCATCGCCGGCGGCCAGGGGGTGCTCAGGAACATCGACATCGCCCCGACCAGCCGCCCGCCAACCGCAAGTGGAAAGCCGGCGTAGCTGATCAGGCCCGCCCGGGCGAACAGTTCGCGATTCTGGAGCACGTCGCCTTCGCGGATCGGGTCGAGGATCAGCGGCTCGCGCGCACGCACGGCGCGCACGATCGGCGCCTCCACCGTGTCCAGCGGCACGCGATCGGGGAAGCTGGTGCGCGGGAAGCGCTGGCTGGCGCGGGCGCGCAGCAGCAGCGCATCGTCGCCCGGGTCGTAGCTGTAGATGCGCGCCACTTCGACGCCGAACTCTTCGAGCAGCCCGGTCGCCAGCGCCGCCGGACCGCTCTCGCTGTCGGCGTGGGCCGAGACACGCGCCATCACGCGGTTGAGCGCGGCCAGCCACGCGGCGGCATCCTGCGGCGGCGATTGCGAGGGAGCCGACATGGCGCTCTCCCGTTCCTGCGCGCCCGCAACCCGCGGTCCGCTCTGCACAGTATACGGTGCCGAACCTTGGCCCGTACGCGGCGAACGCGGGCGCACCGCCGCCGCGCAAGGGGCGGCGATCCCCGCTGCATGCGATCGCTGCTACGATGGGGGCAGCCGAACCGACGGCACGACCCCGACGGTTCAGGAGAAGGACGGAATGGCAGAGAAACCAGTCTCCACCGCCGCAGAACCGAGCGTCGACGAGATCATGGAGCGGCTGAAGATCGTCGAGGACCCGGAGCTGCGCATGAGCATCATCGATCTCGGCCTGGTCTACGGCGCGGAGTTCATCCCGGAGACCAGCACGATCGAGGTGACGATGACGCTGACCAGCCCCGGCTGCCCGCTGGGTGGCCTGATCCAGGGGCAGGCCTATGCCGTGCTTAAGGATCTACCGGGCGTCAAGGACGTGGATGTGAAGATCACGTTCAATCCGCCGTGGGATCCGCGCACGATGGCGTCCGAAGACGTGAAGATGATGCTCGGCATCTGGTAGGGGAAACAGCGAGGCGCCCATCCTTTGCCGGGCGCCTCGTTGCCTACTTCTTGCCCTTCCCGGTCTTGCCGGGCGGCGGCTTGGCGCCGCCTTTGCCCTTTGGTCCGCTCTTCCCTTTGTCTGGCATACCCCTCACCTCAACACTCGGATGGGCAAACGGCTCGCAGGCCGGCGGCGCGGCGCGCGGCCGTGCATACGGGAAGTAAACGCCCTTGCAGCAAGGATCGCAAGATGCCCGTCGTCGGTGTGGTGCTTGCCGGCGGACGCAGCGCCCGCTTCGGCCGCGATAAGGCCCTGTTGGAGCTGGGCGGACAAACGCTGCTGCTCCGCACCCTGGCCGCCCTGCGCCCCGCGACGGATTCTCTGCTGATCGTCGGCCCGCCGGAACGGGCCAGACAAGCGCCCGGCGTGGCGGTGGTCAAGGACGTCTGGCCGGGGATCGGGCCGCTCGGCGGCATCGCCACGGCACTGCGCGCCCGGCCCGGCAGTCACGTGCTCGCGGTTGCGGTGGACATGCCGTTCCTGAACACAACGCTGCTCGGCCAGCTCGCCGCCTTCGCCACGCAGGCCGACGTGGTGTTGCCGGTGGTAGCCGGCCGCGGACAGCAGTTACACGCCGTCTATGGCCCCGGCTGCCTGCCGCCGATCGAGGCGCAGATCGCCGCCGGCGACTACAAGATCGACCGCTTCTTCCCGCAGGTGCGCGTGCGCCGCGTCGAAGAGGCCGAGCTGCGCGCCTTTGACCCCGGCCTGCGCTCGTTCGACAACGTCAACACGCCCGAACTGTGGCAGGCGGCGCTTGCCGAGCTGCGGGGCGATCCGCATGGCTGAACAATCCAAGCGCGCCGAGAGGGCGGAGGCCCACCGGCGCCCGCCCTCTCAACCGTGATCGCGTCCCCGGCTAGGCGACCTGCTTGGCTTTGCGCGAGCGGCTGGACTGACCGCTGCGCTCGCGCACGAACGGCAGCGGCGGCGTGGGGTAGGTCACGTAGCCGCACTGCAGGCAGGCGCGCTCGCCTGGATCCGCCGCATTGTTGGTCATGTCGCCACGACACCGTGGACACGCTTTGAGGAACAACATCACCGCACCTCGACCCGGTTCGCCCGGTAGAACGCCGGTTGTTCGCGACCCCGCCAGGCGGGGAGTGGGTCGATCGCGTGCAACCAGTGAAAGAACAACAGAGCCGGCTTCGCAGATCCACCACACCCGCACCGCCCCCGCGCCGCGAAGCCTCTGTGGCTACCCCATCGTACGTCCGGCGCATTAAGATCTGCTTAAGGCCTGCGAAGTATCTTGCAGATCTGCGCGAGTTATGCTCAGCGACGCGACGGAACCGGTAACTCGCCGCGCCCTTCGGCGATACTACGCCGGAGACGGCAAAGCGGATGGCCGCGTGTTGCGGCGCCCTGTGCGTTCGATCACACAAGGGGTGCAGGCGGAAGCGACGTGCGGGAGCGATCGGCGATCACCGGCGGAACAGCCACCCACCACTAGATACATGATCGTACTTCCTGACAGCAGCGTTGTCAAGGTTTTCAAGATTGCAAGGGCGGTCACGGCTGTACGCTGTACAGCTCCCTGGCCTGCCGCCCGAGCTCGGCGCGGAAGTCGGGATGGGCGACGCTCAGCATCTCCTGCACCCGTTCCCGGATCGTCTTGCCGCGCAGCGTCGCGATGCCTTGCTCCGTGACCACGTAGTCCACCAGCGTGCGCGGCACCGTGACTATGCTGCCCGCATCCAGCATCGGCACGATGCGCGAGACGCGCTGGCCCGTGGCCGAAGGCACTGAGCTGGACGGCACCACGCTGACCGACTTGCCGCCCGGCGAGTAGGCGCCGGCGATCATGAACGCCGTTTGCCCGCCCACGCCGGTGTACATGCGGTGGCCGAGCGATTCCGCGCAGACCTGGCCGGTCAGGTCCACGACCAGCGCGTTGTTCACCGTGACGAAGTTCTCGATCTGGATTAGCCGGCGCAGGTCGTCAGTGTAGCCGAAGTCGTACAGCTCGAACACGGGGTTGTCGTGGATGCGGCGCATCTCCTCCGGCGTGAGCGCGACCAGGGCGCTGCCCACGACCTTGTATTTGTGGATGCTCTTGTACTTGCCCGTCACCACGCCCTTGTCCACCAGATCGACGATGCCGCCGGTGATCAGCTCCGTCTGCACGCCCAGGTCTTCCTTCTCACCGAGAAAGAGGCCCAGCGCCGAGGAGACCGTGCCCACGCCCATCTGCAGCGTGTCGCGGTTGTTGATCAGTTCCGACGCGACCAGCGTGCAGATCACCTCCACGGTCGCGATCTCTTCGGGATTAGCTGGCGGCGCCGGCAGGGCGCCGGTCGGCTTCGTGCCCTCCACCAGCAGATCGAGCGCATCGATATGCACGTAGTTTTCGCCGCCGGTGCGAATGAAGTCCTCGTGCACCTCGGCGATCACCAGCCGCGCATTGCGGCAGAGCGTGCCGGAGAACCACACCCCCGGGCCAAAGCTGCAATAGCCCTGCGCGTCCGGCGGCGAGACCGGCACCATGTACACATCCGGGGCGGCGGTGAAGCCGGCGGGCATCTCGTAGCTGCGCCACATACCGATCGGCAGGTACTCCATCTCGCCGGCGTGGCAGGCGGCGCGGTTGGGCGGCGTAGCGTAGTTGTCGTGCAACTCGACGTGGCCGGCGAGACTCGGCTGCGTCCAGGAGACCAGCGCTGCCGGGTGATCAATACGGATGTTCGTCAGATCACCGGCCTCGACACGGGCGATCAGCGCCTCGCAGAGCGTGTACGGGGTCGTGCTGAACGGCGCCACGCCGACCACGCTTCCGGGCTGTATGCGCTTGACCGCCTGCTCGGGAGTCGCCAGCTTCTCCGCGTACCGCTGCTGCCAGTTCACTCTTAGCCTCCCACGCCTTGCTCTACGCACAACACCCGACCCGTTCCGGGCTGCCCGCCGGAGCGGCATCCGTCCGGGCCACCGGCGCCAGCGCCGGCCCTGGCCCAATCATGGCACAGATGCTTGTGTCGCGATCGGCTACGAGCAGCGGTTGCGGGTCTCGGAAGGGGCGGCGGCCGTATCCTTCCCAGGCGGCGCCGCGGGCCCGGCATTTGTTCGCGCCGGCGCCGGCTCGCTATGATCGGGCGCGCGTGCTCCGGCGCGCAATTCGCTGCGGGAAGCCGATGCCGTGGTCTACCGGCTCTTCTGCCTGGCGCGCTGGCTGGTGGTGCGGGCGCCGCTGCGCCTCTCCTACGCCGGCGCGGTGCTGGGCGCCTACGTGGCCTGGCTTTTCATGCCGGAACAACGCGCCAACGCCAGCGCAAACATGGGTCGTGTACTCGGGTCGGGCCGGCGGCGGCAGGCGCGCCGCATCGCCAGACGCTCGTTCGTCAACTACGCCAAGTACCTGGTCGACTTCATTCGCCTGCCCGAGCTGACGGCCCCGCAGCTCGCCGAACGCTTCGAGTTCAACGCATGGGAGCGCTACGACGCCGCGCTGGCGCAGGGCCGTGGCTGCATTCTCGTGCTCATGCATTTCGGCAACTGGGACCTCGGCGGGCCGGTGCTGGCGCAGCGCGGCTACGCCTTCAACGCCATCGCCGAGACGCAGGACCATGGCCGGCTGAACGACGATCTGGTCGCCGCGCGAACGAAGCACGGCGTCAAGCTGATCCCGATGGAGAAGGCGGCGACCGGCATCATCCGCTCGATGCGCCGCAATGAAACGCTCGCCATCTTGATCGACCGGCCGCTGGACGACGGCGGCATCGAGGTCGAGTTCTTCGGCGCGCCGATCCGCGTGCCCGCCGGACCCGCCCGCATCGCCCTGCGCACCGGCGCCAAGGTGATCGCGGTCAGCCAGTTGCGCAGCCACGCCTGGAGCGACCGCGTGCGGGTAATCGCGGACTTCGAGATCGAGTTGCCCAACAGCGGCGACCTCGAACATGACGTTCGGCTGCTTACCCGGCGCATCTTGCAGGCGCATGAGCGCGTGATTCGGCGCCATCCGGAGCAGTGGTACATGTTCCGCCGCATGTGGCCGCGGCGCACTCCGGTTGCGGCCGGCCGCGCCGTCGCCACGTGAGCGCCAGCCACCATCTGCCGCTTGCCGCGAGCCTGCGCTGGCGCGGCTTTCAGCTCGCGGGAGCCGTGCTGCAGCGAAGCGGCCCCAGCGGCCGGCTGCTGGCGCCGCTGGCGGGGCGCCTCGCCTGGATGCTGGCGCCGACTCAGCGCCAGGCGGTCTCGACCAACCTGCGTATCCTGCTGCCCGAAGCGCCGCCGGGCCGCGTTCGCCAGGCGGCGATCGGCGCCTTTCGGTCCGTGGTTCGCTATTATGTCGAGTTGGCGCGCGTGCCCGTCAGCGATCTCCGCGCCATCCACGCTGCGATGACCGTCGAAGGCTACGAGATCGTGGAAACGGCGCGCGCGGCCGGACACGGGGTGATCGTGGCCGGCATTCACCTCGGTCCGACGGAGCTGCTGCTGCAGGCTTTCGCCGTCCGCGGCGTGTCCTACACCGCCATGATCGAGCGGTTGCAGCCGCCGCAGCTCAATGCGCTGTTTTTGCAGTGGCGAGAGGCGCACGGCCAGCGCTATGTATACGCCGACGTAGCCGGGGCGCGTGCACTGCTTAAGGCGCTGCGCGCCGGCGGCATCGTCGCCTTGCTCATCGACCGCGACGTCACCGGCACGGGCGTCGCGGTGCCGTTCGCCGGCGGCAGTGTGCGGGCGCCAACGGGCGTGATCGATCTGGCCCGCGCCAGCGGCGCCCCGATCATCCCGGCCATCGCGCAGTGGACGCGGCGCGGCACGCGCGCCATCTTCCTGCCGCCGATCACGATCGAGCGCACGCTGCGGGCGCCCGAGGCGCAGCGCGCGGCGCTGGCCGCCCTGCTGCGGCGTTATCTCCCCTATTTGCGGGCGCATCCGGAGCAATGGCTGGTGCTTGAGCCGTGGTTCGTCACCCCGGCCGCGGCCGTGGACGGAGCGTATACTGAAGCCGAGCGGCCGTCCGCCGCTGGTCGGGAGGGGCAGGGTTGAGCGCCAGCGCGACGACGGGCACCGCCGACCTCCACGTCCACACCACGGGCAGCGACGGCATGGGCACGCCCGCGGCGGTGCTGGCAGAGGCGGCGAGCCGCGGCCTGAGCGCGATTGCGATCACCGACCACGACGACCTTGCCCCGGCGCTGCGGGCGCGCGAGCTGCACGCCGGGCGCGGCTACGGCTTCGCCTTCGTGCCGGGCATGGAAGTGACCACGCTCGAGGGACACCTGCTCGCCCTCTTCATCGAGGAGCGCGTGCCGAGCTTCCGCTCGCTGGCGAAAACACTGGATCGCATTCACGCGCAGGGCGGCCTGGCCGTGATCCCGCATCCGCTCAGCCCGCTGACGCGCAGCCTGGGGCGGCACGGCATCGAGCGGGTGCTGGCGCGGCGGGCGGATGGGCTGTGGTTCGACGGCATCGAGCTGGCCAACCCGTCGCCGGCGGGCAGGATCAGCCGGCGACGGGCCGCGGGGCTGAACCGCGAGCGCCTGCACCTGGCGCCAGTGGGCGGCAGCGACGCGCACTATCTGCCGGTGATCGGGTCGGCCTTCACCCGCTTTCCGGGTTCCAGCGCCGCGGATCTGCGCCGTGCGATCGAGAGCGGCGCGACCAGTGCGGCCTTCGGCCGCCACATCGGACTGCGCGAGATCGGCGCCGGCCAGATCGCGCGGCAAACCGCGCGAGCGCTGTGGGCGACGCCGAGCAAAGTCCTCGGCCGTATGGCCGCGGGAGTGCGCGGATCGTGAAGATCGCCCTCGTCTCACCCTACGACCTCGCCGTGCCGGGCGGCGTCAACACGCACATCACGCGCCTCGCGCAGAATTTCGCGGCTTTGGGCCACGAGACGAGGATCATCGGACCATCGTCGGACGAGCTGGCGCCGGCGCCGCGCGGCACGATTGTGATCGGCAAGCCGCGCTCCATTCCCGCCAGCGGCTCGGTGGCGCGCATCGCCCTGAACCTGCGCCTCAGCGGCCGCGTGAAAGAGGTGTTGAGCGAGGAGCGCTTCGACGTCGTGCATGTGCACGAGCCCTTGATGCCCGTGTTGCCGATCCAGTTCCTTCGCCATTCTGAAACCGTCAATGTCGGCACATTCCACGCGGCCAAAGAGGGCGGCAACCGCCTCTACTCCTACACGCGCACGCTCTTGCGGCGCTACTACCGCCGGCTTGACGGCAAGATCGCCGTCTCGCCCGCGGCCGAGCACCTGGTCAGCCGCTACTTCGCCGGCTACTTCAATATCATTCCCAACGGCGTCGACCTGACGCCGTTCAGCGGCGAGCCGCGGCCGCTGCCGCAGCTCTGTGACGGCAAGCGCAACATTCTCTTCGTCGGGCGCATGGAAAAGCGCAAGGGCCTGGCCTACCTGCTGCGCGCCTATCCGCTGATCAAGGGCGAGCTGCCCAACACCCGCCTCGTGATCGTCGGCGACGGGCGCCTGCGCGAGGGCTACGAGCGCTATGTGCGCAAGCACGAGCTGGCGGACGTCATCTTCACGGGGTATGTGAGCGACGCCGACATCCCGCGCTACTATCACTCGGCGGACGTGTGTTGCTTTCCCGCCACCGGCAACGAAAGCCAGGGGTACGTGCTGCTGGAGGCGATGGCGGCGGGCAAGCCGCTGGTGGCCAGCAACATCGAGGGCTACGCCTCCGTGATCACCGACGAGGTTGAGGGGCGCCTGACCCGCCCCCAGGACTCGGAGGGGCTGGCGCTGGCGCTGGTGCACCTGCTCGCCGACGACCGCGCCCGCCACGAGATGGCCGAGCGCGCCCGCTTGAGCGCTCAGCAGTACAGCTGGGACCGCATCGCTCACAAGGTGCTCTCATACTACGAACGGCTGCTGTACGAGCGCGGCATCCATCCCGGCAAGGTCTGCCCGGGACCGCAGAGCTAGCGCCCGGCATGCCGGCGGACCCAGGAGGTGCGCGTGCCCTCGCTCATCCCTCACGCCATTCCGCGGCGCTACGCCGACCCGGTGGCCAAAGTGATCGCCCGCACCGGCATGACGCCGGACATGATCACCGCGGGCGGCCTCGCGCTCAATGTCCTTGCCGGCGCCGCCATCGCGACCGGCAACTTTGCGGCGGGCGGCGGCCTGATCCTGGCGGGCGGCGCCCTGGATCTGCTCGACGGCGCCGTCGCACGGGCTACAGGAGAGTCCTCGCTGTTCGGCTCCGTCTTCGACGCGACCGCGGACCGCTACGCCGAGGCGGCCAATCTGTTCGGCCTGCTGGCGTATTATGTCGCGCAAGGCGACCGCGTGCAGCCGCTCCTGCTTTTCGCCGCGATCACCGGCTCGATCCAGACGAGCTACGTGAAGGCACGCGTTGAGGCGATCGGCCAGCAGTTGAACGAGGGCATCTTCACTCGCAGCGAGCGCGTCCTCCTGCTCGCCGGCGCGCTGTTGCTGGCCGGGCGGCCCGGATGGGGCTGGGTGCTGCCGGCGACAGTCTGGCTGCTCGCCGTGATGACGAACCTCACCGCCGTGCAGAGGCTATACCATGCCTGGCAGAAGCTGCGCGGCCAGCTCGGCGCCGAAGTGCCGCACTGAGGGCAGCGCGCCGCCGCTCGCGGCCATGAGGGTAGAGGGGTGATTCCGCTTGCGGAGCTCGACCAGGTCAAGGCGATCTTCGCCGAGAGGCTGCAGCAGCCGGTCAAGCTGGACTTCTTCACGCAGAAGCCGCTGGCGATGCTGGTGCCTGGGCGCGAGGAGTGCCGGTTCTGCAACGACGCACAGGCGCTGCTCGAAGACCTGGCGCGCGTAAGTTCGCTGCTGCGCCTGACCGTGCACGAACGCGGCGCGGACAAGGCGCTCGACACGCGGCTCGGGATCGAGCGTGTGCCGGCGACGGTGATCCGCGGCGTGCTCAACCGCCCGATCACCTTCTACGGCATCCCGATCAGCTACCTGTTTGCGCCGCTGGTCGAGACGCTGCTGCTGATGTCGCAGAACAAGGCCCAACTGCCGCCCCGCGCGGCAAAGCTGCTGAAGCGGCTGCATCAGCCGGTGCGGGTCCGCGTCTTCGTTTCCCCCGAGTCGGAGTACTGCGGGCCGATGATGACCGCGGCCTTCGCCTTCGCGGTCGAGAGCAAGCAGGTGAGGGCGGAGGTGATCGAGATCGCCGAGTTTCCGCGGCTCGCGGATCGCTACGCCGTGCAGCAGGTGCCCTTTACGGTGATCGAGGACCGCGCCGGCTTTCCCGGCCTGGTCGAGCCCGAGGTCTTCGCCGAGCAGATCGTCAAGGCCACCACCAGCCGCACCCTGACCGCCCCGCCGCGCGGCGAAGCCACGCCACTCGCGTGGCCGGAACAAGCCCCGCGCAAGAACGTCCGTCCCAGCGGCCTGATCATCCCCGGCCGCTGACGGTAATGCGCTTCCGGCCGGTCAAGAAGGCCGCCCCCCGCGCTTACTCAACATCAGCCCGCCCGTGATCGCAATCGCCAGCAGCGCGAGGAAAATGGCGACGCCGGCGACCGCCAGCACGACGGTCACGGTCGTATCACCGGACGATGATGTCGCGGGCTTGGAGCGTACCGGCGCCGTATCCGGCGGCTGGGTGCCCTGCGCGTTCGCGGCGCCCGCGCTCTCGGCCGAGGGGGCAGGCGCGGCGGCGGCGGCGTTGCGCGCCGGCGGCGCCTGCGTGCCGCTGGCCACGGCGGCGGCCGGAAGGCCGACGCTCTTGCGCCAGGCATTGTAGATGCCGTCGCGGTTCTGACCGTAGATGGCGGTGAACGCCTGGTCCGGCGACTGGCTGGCGTTGAAGGCGGCCAGCAGCTTCGCCATTTTGTCCGGTCCATACGTGCCGACCAGGAAGCGCGTCAGGCTCCACGCCTCGCCGTAGAACACGTCCGGGTTGGAGCCGCGGTAGCCGGGCGAGAGGTTCTTCAGCGACACCACCTGGTCCTGCGCGATCGCCTGATTGACGGCATCGCGGAAGCCGCCTGGGTCGCTCTGGCTGAACACGGCGAGGCCCTCGTCGAGCCAAAGCGGCAGCGAGCCGTCGACGCCGTCCTTCACAGCACGGGCGTTGACGAGATGGGTCAGCTCGTGGCGCACCGTGTCCTCGTTCTCGGCGCCGCGCAGATCGCCGGCGTCCAGAACGACGATGTCGGGGGCGTTGGCCTGGCCCAGGATATTGGGGTCGGACGACTTCGACTCGTGCGAGAGCGCCGCCGCGACTTCTGCCTGGTTGCCGTAGACGACGAGCTGGATGGGAAAGTCGAGCGGGGCGCCGTCGAGCTGGCTCGCCTTGTCCAGCGCCTGCCGCCCGATGTTGAGGATGTTGCGCGCGGCCGTGTCGGTCCCGTTGTAGTAGTGCAGCGTCAGGTTGCCGTTGCTGAGCTGTTTAAAGGGAAAGCGCGGGTCGGCATATATGAAATCGGCAGCGTCCGTCTGCATCTTGTTGCCGGCCGCATCCACGAGCGTCCAGAAGTAGTGAATCGTCTTGAACGGGGGCAGATAACCCTGGCTCGTCGAGGTGCGCAGATGGAACTGCGCGTGCACTGACGGCCCCTGGTCGAAGTCGGCGCGGCCGATGTGCTGGTTCGGGTCGGGGACGAGCGTGTAGTGCAACTGGACGTCCGTGACATTGCCGGCCGCTGAGGCGGCGTCGATGTTGAACACCATCTCGTTGGGGAAGCTATTCTGCACCGACGGCGTGCCGTTGACCGTCAGCGGATCGTCGGCCCGCACCGCGGCCGGTCGTGCCAGCGTCGCGCCGCCCGCCAGCACGGTGAGCAGCGCCACGGCAAGGCCCAGCAATCCTATCCGAAGCGGCTGCCCGGTCTTCGGCGCCGCGCGATGTTCACTGTGTTCCACCGCCCATCCCTCCGCCCGTTGCCCACGGCCCGCTCAACTACGCGGGCCGCGATCACGCCGCCGCCCCACCCGAGTTCCCGATGTCCCAGCGCAAAAACGCCCGCATCAGCGGATCGAGGTCGCCTTCGAGCACTGCGGCCGGATCGCTCGTTTCGTAGCCGGAGCGCAGATCCTTCACCAGCTTGTAGGGATGCAGCACGTAACTGCGGATCTGGTTGCCCCAGCCCGCCGCCACGTGCTCGCCCTTGAGCTGCGCCCGCTCTGCTACCTGCCGCTCCAGCTCCTGCTCCAGCAACCAGGCGCGCAGGACCTTCATCGCCGACTCGCGGTTGCGGTGCTGCGACCGCTCGTTCTGGCAGGTCACAACTTTGCCCGTGGGCAGATGCGTGATGCGGATCGCGGTGGCGTTCTTCTGCACGTTCTGCCCGCCGTGGCCGCTGGCGTTGAACACGTCGACGCGCAGGTCGTCGGGATTGATCTGCACCTCGATCTCGTTCTCGATCGCTGGCATCACTTCGACCAGCGCGAACGACGTATGCCGGGCGTGCGCCGAGTCGAAGGGCGAGAGGCGCACGAGCCGGTGTACGCCGCGCTCGGAGCGCAGGTAGCCGTAGGCATAGCGGCCGTCGATCTCCACCGTCGCGCTCTTGATCCCGGCCTCTTCGCCGGGCGTTAGGCTCAGCACCTCGGCGCTGAAGCCGCGCCGCTCGGCCCAGCGCAGAAACATGCGCAGCAGCATCTCCGCCCAGTCCTGCGATTCGGTGCCGCCGGCGCCGGCGTGCACCGCGAGGATCGCGTTGTGATCGTCGTAATCGCCGCCGAGCATCAGTTCGAATTCCAGCTCGTCCACCCTGCCGGCCAACGTCTCGGCGTCGGCGCGCACATCGGCAGCGACGCTCTCATCGCCTTCTTCGATGGCGAGATCGGTCAGCTCCAGCAGCTCCGTTGCCCTGGCGCGCGCCGCCGTCCATGGCTCGATCGAGCCGCGCAGATCCGCGAGCCGGCGCATAGTCTGCTGCGCGGACTGCGGATCGTCCCAGAAGCTGGGCTCGGCGCTCTGCGCTTCGAGCGCAGCCGCCTGCTTCTCTCGTCCGGCCAGGTCAAAGACGCACCATGATCGTGTCGATGCGGGCCAGCAGGCCCGCCAGGTCCGTTCGAAGCTCGTCCACGCTGTTTCACTCCAGGCGCGTGCCGCACGACGGCGCCGCTCGATTCGTCTGAGATTCGATCTATGCCTGCACCGGCCGGCGCGCGTCAGGTGGGCGCGACCTGCTCCCCGGCGGCGGCGCGGTGCGCGAGCCGTGTGGGCTCCGGCAGCCGCAGGCCGCGCACCAGGCGCAAGGTCCAGGCAACGGCCGCGCTGAGCGCGATCAGATGACCCACCGACACAAACACGGGATTTACGCCCATACGCGTGCGCACCACGGCGCCGATGCATTCGTCTTCCGCGCCAAGCAGCGGACTGACCGCGCCGGCTTCGCGCGCCGGCGGGTCGAAGTGACCGGTCAGCCGCGACTTGGCACAGCCGATCGTCGGCAGGCCCAGCAGCAGGCCGAGGTGCGAGGCCAAACCGAAGCGGCGAGGGTGGGCCATACCCTGCCCGTCCACCACCACCAGGTCCGGCGAGGCCCGCAGCGCCGCGAACGCGGGCAGCAGCACCGGAATCTCGCGGAAGGAGAGCAGCCCCGGCACATACGGGAAACGCACCGCCGCCGTCACTACCGACTGCTCGACGGGCCGCAGCCCGGGATAGCTGAGCACCACGACCGCCGCGCGTCCGTCCTGTCCCTCGCCGCCCACGGAGATGTCTACGCCGGCGACGAGGCGCACGTGCTCAGGCTCGCCCGCCGCGACCACCGAGCCGCGCAGCCGTTCCTGGATCGCGCGTGCCTCGGCCGGCGTGACGTCCCATTCGTGCGGCGCTTGCAATTTCACCCATCAAGTATAGCCGAGGGCCGCCGTCTCAGCCGCGCGCACCGTGTTCGCGAGCAGCATCGTCACCGTCATCGGGCCGACGCCGCCGGGCACGGGCGTGAGCGCGCTCGCCACGCGGGCCACGCCGTCGAAGTCCACGTCGCCTGCCAGGTGGTAGCCGCTCTTGCGCGACGGGTCGGGCACGCGGTTGGTGCCCACGTCGATGACGACGGCGCCGGGTCGCACCATATCGGCGGTGATCGCGCGCGGCCGCCCCATCGCCGCGACCAGGATGTCGGCCGTGCGCGAAAAGCGCGCCAGGTCCGGCGTCGCCGTGTGGCAGATTGTGACCGTGGCATTGGCGCCTTCGGCCTTCTGCAGCAGGATCGCCGCCAGCGGCTTGCCGACGAGGTTGCTGCGACCGCAGATCACGACGTGGCGGCCGGCGGGGTCGTGGCCGCTGCGCAGCAGCAGTTGCTGCACCCCCGCCGGCGTGCAGGGCAGCAACCGGCCTTCGCCGCGCAGCAGCAGACCCAGGTTGATCGGGTGCAGCCCGTCGACGTCCTTGTGCGGCGCCACGGCCCGGGTGATGCGGTGCTCGTCCAGGTGGCCCGGCAAGGGAAGCTGCACGAGAATGCCGTGGAAGCGCGCATCGGCGTTGAGATCGGCGACGATCCCCAAAAGCTCCGCTTCGCTGATCGCCGCGGGTGGACGCAGCGTCTCTGACACGATGCCGAGCTCGGCGCAGGCCCGAGTCTTGCCGCGCACGTAGGAGATCGAGGCGGGGTTGTCGCCGGCGAGGATCACGGCGAGGCCCGGCGCCACTCCCCGCGCCCGCAGCGCGCCAATGCGGCCGCTCAGCTCTTCGCGCAGCTGCGCCGCGATCGCCGCACCGTCGATCAGTCGCGCCGTGGCCGGCACTATCCGCCCCCAGCAGTACGCCCGCACAGGGTATCATCCGCGGAAGCCGCCGCGGCGCCGCACCGCGCCCCGGCGTTGACACCAACGGCTGGTGAATCGTACGATCCTGCGCAGACGCCGCCCGCGCTTACCAACCGCATACGATCTTCGCTCTTATCCAGAGTGGTCGAGGGACTGGCCCTGCGAAGCCCGGCAACCGAGCCCGCAACCGCGGGCAGCGGTGCTAATTCCGACTCCGTACGGCGGCGCGACGGCGCCGCGCGGAGGAAGATGAGAGTGTGCGGACTGGTTGGAGGCTGCTCACGCGTGCCTCCATTTTTGTTGCCCCGAGCGAAGCGCGTTGCGGTTGGCGGCGGTGCGGCGACTCGAGCTGTGCTGCGCCGCGCCTACGAGGGTTGGCATGGAAACGGTGGCCTGGGCAGGAGATCGCGTGCGACTGCTCGACCAGACGCGCCTGCCGCTCGAGGAGGTCTACCTCGACTTCGCTGACTACCGGCAGCTGGCTGCCGCCATCCGCGAGATGCGGGTGCGCGGCGCCCCCGCGATCGGCGTAACCGCCGCCTACGGCGTGGCCCTCGCGGCGCTGGAAGCCCGCGGCCTGAAGCGGCCGGCCTTTGACGCCGCCCTGTCCTCCGCGCGAGACACGCTGGCAGCCACGAGGCCCACGGCGGTCAACCTCTTCTGGGCGCTGGGCCGCATGGCCGCGGTCGCCGCGGCGGCGCAGAGCGTTGCCGATGCCGTCGTGGCGCTGGTGGCCGAGGCGCAGGCGATCCACGCCGAGGACCTGGCCGCGAGCCGCCGGCTCGGCCGCTTCGGCGCCGAGTTGCTGCCGCAGGCGGGGACGGTGCTTACGCACTGTAACGCCGGCTCCCTCGCCACCGCCGGCTACGGCACCGCACTCGGCGTCGTGCGCGCCGCGGTCGAAGCCGGCAAAGAGATCCAGGTTTTCGCAGACGAGACGCGACCACTGCTCCAGGGCGCTCGCCTCACCGCCTGGGAGCTGCAGCAGGACGGCATTCCCGTGACCCTGATCGCTGACACGATGGCCGGGCACTTCATGAGCCGCGGCGCGATCGACTGCGTGGTCGTGGGCGCCGACCGTATCGCCGCCAACGGCGACGTCGCCAATAAGATCGGCACCTACCAGGTCGCGGTGCTGGCGAAGGAGCACGGCATCCCCTTTTATGTCGCCGCGCCCTGGAGCACCGTCGATCTCGCCGTGGCGAGCGGTTCCGAGATTCCGATCGAGGAGCGCGCGGCGGAGGAAGTGACCAGCTTCGGCGGACGGCGGACGGCGCCGCCGGGCGTGGCCGTGCGTAATCCAGCCTTCGACGTGACGCCCGCCCGCTTCGTGACCGCGATCATCACCGATCGCGGCGTAGCTCGGGCGCCCTATGCCGAGCAGCTTGCGCGGCTGGCAGAGGCGGCGAGCTCAGCCGAAGCGGCAAGACCTGAGGCTGTGAACACCGCGCAGGGAGGGCGATAGATGGCCGAGGCGAGTGTTGCCGTGATCGGCGGCAGCGGCTTCTACCAGATGGAGGGTCTACAGGAGCTGCGCGAAGTGCGGCCGCGCACGCCCTTCGGCCCGCCCAGCGACGCGATCGTGATTGGTACGCTCGCAAGTCAGCGCGTCGCCTTTCTGCCGCGTCACGGCGTCGGCCACCGTCTGCTGCCGGGCGAGCTGCCGGTCAGGGCGAACATCTTCGCGCTGAAGACGCTCGGCGTCGAACACATCATCTCGATCAGTGCCTGCGGCAGCCTGCAGGAGCGGATCGCGCCGCTCGACCTGGTGATCCCCGACCAGCTGATCGACCGCACCAGGGGCCGCGAGAGCAGCTTCTTCGGCCACGGCCTCGTCGGCCACATCTCCTTTGCCGATCCGTTCTGCCCCGCGCTCGCGGCCGTGCTGGCGGATTGCGCCGAGCAGGCGGGGCCGCGTGTGCACCGCGGCGGCACGCTGGTGGTGATGGAGGGACCGGCCTTCTCCACGCGGGCGGAATCGCAGCTCTACCGCTCCTGGGGCGCCAGCCTGATCGGCATGACGGCGCTGCCCGAAGCCAAGCTGGCGCGCGAGGCCGAGATCTGCTACGCCGCCGTCGCCTGCGCCACCGACTACGATGTCTGGCACGAAAGCGAGGAGGACGTCACGGTCGAGATGATCGTGGCGAACCTTTTGAAGAACGTCGAGGTCTCCAAGCAGATCGTGCGCGCGGCGGTGCAACGGCTGCCGAATCGCGACGCCTGCGGCTGCTCTTCGGCCCTCGCCACGGCCTTGATTACGATGCCCGAGCTGGTGCCGGAGCAGCTGAAGCGAGACCTGGCGCCCATTCTCGGCAAGTATCTGCCCGCGTCGCCGCCGAGTCTGGCGGCCGTGGCTGGAGATCCGCGATGAGCATCCTGGTGGTGGGGAGCGCTGCCTTCGACGACATCGAGACACCCTTCGGCCGCGCGGAGCATGTGCTTGGCGGTTCCAGCATCTACTTCTCGGCCGCGGCCAGCCTCTTCTCGCCCGTGCGCCTCGTGGCGGTTGTGGGCGACGACATGCCCGAGCACGCCTACGACTTCCTCGCAGAGCGCGGCGTGGATCTGGGCGGGCTGCAGCGCGTCCCGGGCAAGACCTTCTTCTGGGCCGGGCGCTACGACTACGACCTGAACACCACCGAGACGCTCACCACCGAGCTCAACGTCTTCGCCGACTTTCAACCCGAGCTGCCGGCCGACTACGCCGAGACGCCCTTCGTCTTCCTGGCGAACATTCATCCCGGCCTGCAGCGCGGCGTGCTCGAACAGGCGCGGGCGCCGCGGCTGACGATGATGGACTCGATGAACCTCTGGATCCAGACCGAGCGCGACGCGGTGGAGGCGATGATGCGCCGCGTCGATTTTGTCAGCATCAACGAAACCGAAGCGCGCATGTTCGCCGGCACCAGCAGCGTGGTGGCCGCCGCGCGGCACATCCTCGGCCTGGGGCCGCGCGGCGTGCTGGTGAAGAAGGGCGAGTACGGCGTCGTGCTCTTCACGGAGGACGACTACTTCGCCGCGCCGGCGTACCCGCTGCAGGAGGTCTACGACCCCACCGGCGCCGGCGACAGCTTCGCCGGCGGCTTCATGGGCTACATCGCGCAAGCCGAGGCGGTCACGCCGCTCACGCTCAAGCAAGCGGTGATCTACGGCAGCGCGGTGGCCAGCTTCACCGTGCAGGCCTTCGGCGTCGAGCGGCTGCGCAGCCTCACCCGGGCCGAGGTCGAGCAGCGCTGCCGCGAGTTCCGGCGCTTCACCTACTTCGGGGAGATCTAGCGGTGGTCAAAGGCGCGCGGCTGCGAACGGCGGAACACGTACGGCGGCAGCCCTTCCGCATCGAGTCGGTCTACGCGGCCGAGCGCGTGCGCGCTCTGCTCGAGCCGCGCCGCCTCTACGCGGCGTATGCCCTTGGCCAGCTCAGCCCGGACCTCTTCCCGCTGACCGATTGCTGGCGCGCCATCGGCCTTGAGTCGGGCAGCGGCGCGCTGGTTGTCTTCTCGCGCGGCGGCCTCGGCGCCGCGCTGCTGACCATGGGCGAGCCCGAGGCGCTGGCGGCGATCCTCTCGATACACCCCGGCCCGCGGCAGAACTACGTCACCTGCGAGCCCGGCCACGTCGAGACGGTGCGCCGCTTCTACCAGCTCTCCGCCGAGCAGCCGATGCTGCGTATGTGGGTCACCGGGCAAACCTTCTCCGCCCCGCAATCGACCCCGCGCGGCGTACTGATCCGGCGCATGTACGCGACCGATTCCCGCCTGGTCAACCGCCTCTACAACTCCGAGGGCTCGCCCACCTATTACAGTGGCCAGCAGATCGCGGCCGGCTGCTACTTCGGCGTGATCGACGACGGGCACCTGGTCTCGGTGGCCGGTACGCACGTGATCTCGCCGGAAGAGGGCATCGCCGTCGTCGGCAACGTTTTCACGCATCCGCTGTGGCGCGGCCGCGGCTACGCCACGCTCGCCACCGGCGCGACCACCGCCTTTCTGCTGCGTCAGTGCCGCGACGTGGTGCTCACCGTGGACGCGGCGAACACGCCGGCGGTGCGCGCCTACCAGCGGCTCGGCTACCGCACCGACTGCCGACTGATCGAAGCCGCAATCACCCGCCGCGAGCTGATTCCGCTGGGCAGCTACCTGCGCCGGCTGCGGGCGCGCTCGCGCGCGCACCAGGACGGCAGCGAGATCGTGGAGGTTTAGGCGCTTCGGTCAGATGGCCGACCCCGAGAACTCTGCGCCGGCCGCGGCGATTTTGCCTACAGTACCCACCCTATCCGGCTCCAGGGCCGGCTCATCTCAAAGAAGGAGCAGCGATGTCCACCACACCCCAGACCCAGGGCGACGTGCGCGACCGCGCCCTGGCCAACGAAGGCATCCGCCGCATCGAATGGGCGGCGCGCGAGATGCCGGTGATCGCGCTGATCCGTGCGCGCTTCGCCAAAGAGAAGCCGCTCAGCGGCATCCGCATCTCCGCCTGCCTGCACATCACCACCGAGACTGCCAATCTGCTGATCGCCCTGCGCGACGGCGGCGCCCAGGTCACCGCCTGCGCCAGCAACCCGCTCTCCACGCAGGACGACGTGGCCGCGGCGCTCAATGTCGAGTACGGCATCGCCGCCTTCGCGATCAAGGGCGAGGACAACGAGACCTACTACCGGCACATCCACGCAGCGCTCGACCGCCAGCCCCAGATCACGATGGACGACGGCTGCGACCTGGTCGCCGCCATCCACAAGGACCGCCGCGACCTGATCCCCGGCGTGATCGGCGGCTCGGAAGAGACGACGACCGGCGTGATCCGGCTGCAGAGCATGGAGAAGGCCGGCGCCCTGCAGTTCCCCATGTTCGCCGTCAACGACGCCGACACCAAGCACATGTTCGACAACCGCTACGGCACCGGACAAAGCACGCTGGACGGCATCATCCGCGCTACCAACGTGCTGATCGCCGGCAAGACGGTCGTCGTCGCCGGCTATGGCTGGTGCGGCCGTGGTCTGGCCGACCGGTCGCGCGGCATCGGCGCCCACGTGGTCGTGACGGAAGTCGAGCCGGTGCGGGCGCTCGAAGCCGTGATGGACGGCTTCCGCGTGATGCCGATGGCCGAAGCGGCAAAAATCGGCGACATCTTCGTCACGCTCACCGGCGACATCAACGTGATCGACCGCCAGCACCTGGAGACGATGAAGGACGGCGCGATCCTGGCGAATTCTGGCCACTTCAACGACGAAATCAACATCGCCGCGCTGGAGGCGATGAGCGAAGGCCAGCGGCCGATCCGCGAGTTCGTGCAGGAGTACCGCATCAACGACGGCCGCAAGCTGTTCTTGCTGGGCGAAGGCCGGCTGATCAACCTCGCCGCCGCCGAGGGCCACCCCGCCAGCGTGATGGACATGAGCTTCGCCAACCATGCGCTCAGCGCCGAACATCTCGTGCTCAACGCCGGCAAGCTGAAGCCCGGCGTTTACTTTGTGCCGAAGGAGATCGACCAGGAGATCGCTCGCCTCAAGCTCAAGGCGATGGGCATCGGCATCGACACGCTCACCGAGGAGCAGGCGAAGTACCTCACGTCCTGGGAATCGGGGACGTAGCGGCGTGGGCGCGGCCGATGCGCCGCACCCGGGCGGTGGCCCGGATCGATACCAAACGCAGTCACCTCGCAGAAGGAGAATCGCGTGAGCACCACCTTCATGAACGCCCGTTCGCTGCTTCTCACCTCGGAGTCGGTGACGGAGGGCCACCCAGACAAGATGTGCGACCAGATCTCCGACGCGGTGCTGGACGCGATCCTGACGCAAGACACGAAGGCACACGTCGCCTGTGAGACCGCCGCCACCACCGGCCTCGTCGTGGTGATGGGCGAGATCACGACGGACGGCTGGGTAGATGTGCAGAAGATCGTACGTGACACGGTGACGGACATCGGCTACACCAGCGACGAGTACGGTTTCAACGCCGACACCTGCGGCGTGGTCGTGGCGCTGCACGGTCAGTCGCCGGACATCGCCGGTGGCGTGAACAAGTCGCTGGAGGCGCGGCGCCAGGCCGGCGAGGTCGACGAGTTCGCCCTGCAAGGCGCCGGCGACCAGGGCATGATGATCGGCTTCGCCTGCAACGAGACGCCGGAGTACATGCCGCTTACGATCGCGCTGGCGCACCGGCTCACGCGCAGGCTGACCGAAGCGCGCAAGGACGGCACGCTCCAGTTCCTGCGCCCCGACGGCAAGTCGCAGGTCACGATCGAGTACGCCTACGGCAAACCACGCCGCGTCGACGCCGTCGTGATCTCCACCCAACACGACCCCAACACCCCGCAGGACTACATCGAGCGCGAAATCACCGAAAAGGTGATCCGGCCGGTGATCGAGGAGGTGAGCCCCGATCTGCTTGACGCCGACACCAAGATCTACGTCAACCCCTCGGGCAACTTCGCCATCGGCGGGCCGATGGGCGACGCGGGCTTGACCGGCCGCAAGATCATCGTGGACACCTACGGCGGCATCGCCCGCCACGGCGGCGGCGCCTTCTCCGGCAAAGATCCGTCCAAGGTGGACCGTTCGGCCGCCTACGCGGCGCGCTACGTTGCTAAGAACGTCGTCGCAGCCGAACTGGCGGAACGCTGCGAGATCCAGGTCAGTTACGCGATCGGCAAGGCGGAGCCGACCTCGCTGGCGATCGAGACCTTTGGCACTAACCGCATCGACGAGGACAAGATCCTCGAGCTGGTCAAGCAGCACTTCGACCTGCGCCCGGCGGCGATCATCGCCAAGCTCGACCTGCTGCGGCCGATCTACCGCCAGACGGCGGCCTACGGCCATTTTGGCCGCACCGACATCGATCTGCCCTGGGAGCGCACGGACAAGGCGCAGGATCTGCGCGCCGCGGTCGGCGCCCATGCCTGAAGGCCCAGCACGCCGGCGACGCAACACGCGGCGGTGAGCCCGACGCCGCCCGCAGCGCTCGCCCAGAAGATGATCGGCATCTACGGCGAGTCCGGCCGCGCCTGGTTGGAGCGGCTGCCCGAAATCGTGCGGCGCTGCGCCGAGCGCTGGGGCTTGACCGTCGGAGAGCCGGCGGGCGAGATCTCCTTCAACCTCGTTCTGCTGGTGCGCCGCGCCGACGGCTCCGAGGCGATCCTCAAGGCTGGCCTTCCGGGACGGGGGCTGCGCGCCGAGATCGCGGCGCTGCGCCACTGGCACGGCCGCGGCGCAGCGCTGCTGCTCGGCGCCGACGAAGCCGAGGGCGCGCTGCTGATCGAGCGGCTGCGCCCCGGCACGCCGCTGCACACGCTCACCGACGACGAAGCCGCCACGCGCATCGCCGCGCGGGTGATGCGGCAGCTCTGGCGGCCCGCGCCGGACGCGCACGCGTTCCCCAGCGTGATCGACTGGGGAGGCGGCTTTGGTCGCCACCGGGCGCGGTGCGGCGGCTCCAGCGGTCCCCTGCCGCCGCGGCTGTTCGACGCGGCCGAGCGTACCTTTGCCGAGCTGGCCGCCAGCATGGCGCCGGTCGTGTTGTTGCACGGCGACCTGCACCACGGCAACATCCTCGCGGCCGAGCGCCGGCCGTGGCTCGCGATCGATCCGAAGGGGGTGATCGGCGAGCCCGCGTATGAGACCGGCGCGTTTCTACGCAACTGGCGGCCCGATCTCTTGCGCACGCCATCGGCGGGTCGGCTGCTGCGGCGAAGGATCGGTATCTTCGCCGAGGAGTTGGGGCTGGACGCCGAGCGTATCCGCCGCTGGGCCTTCGCGCAGGCGATGCTTTCGGCATGCTGGTCGGTGGAGGATCGCACGTCGAGCGGGGCCTGGGGAGTCGCGTGTGCCGAGCTGCTGGCCGACCGGGCATCGTCCGCTCGGCGATCTTGAGCGTCGCTTTCCGGTGTTGGGAACGCGAGGAGGGGCCGTGCGACACACGGCCCCTCACAGCGGTCTTCGGGTGAAATTGCGGGTTCGAACTACCCCTTGCGGCTGCAGAGCCGCAGTGCCAGGGAACTGCCGAGCAGCGTCAGGCCGCCGAACACCGCGGCCAGCGCCGCAAGCGGGCTGCTCGAGTGGTTGGTGCTGCCCGTGCCCGTGTTCGGCAGGACGGGTGCTGCGGCGACGACCGGCTTCTGCGCGGCGGGCGCGGCTGCCGGCGGCTTCTGCGCGGCGGGCGCGACAGGAGCCTGGGGCTTCGCGGTCGCTGCAGGACGCGGCGGCGTCGGCGAAGCGGCCGGACGCGGCGGCGCCGGCGGCGCGGGGGGCGCGGCAGGGGTTGCGCGCGGAGCGGACGGCGCCGCGGGCGGTGGTGGCGGCGGCGGGGGCGGCGGCCCACCCGCGGCGGGAGTCGGCGTGCCCTGCGCGTGCGCCGTTCCCGTGTGCGAGGCGATGCCACCGGCAAGGCCGCCGACGAGCACCACGCTAGCGAACAGCGCCAGCGCCCGCCGTCCCGGCCGGACGCGGCGGATCCGTGATTCGATCACTCGATTCCTCCTGCGACTCTCTGTTCGTGTGCGCACCCGAAAACCCTGGGCACTGCTGTCCGTATATCAGACTGCTTGCATGGCGTCAAGAAAGCATTCGTTCTTTGTGCAATCCGCGCCGTGGCTAGTCATAACGCGCCTGGGCGTCGCGATCAAGCGCTTCAGGCGGTCGAGCGCCGGACAATCGGCTTTCAGTTCCGGCGTGCGCAACGTCGCCTTGAGCGTCAATACCGCCGATGGTACGATCCGCGGCGCGTGGTCCCGCGCGAAGGAAGCGGCGTCGATGGCTGGAGTTGGGGGATTGGCCGGCGGCCGTTCGGTCACCGTACGCGTACCAGCCACCAGCGCCAACCTCGGCCCAGGCTTCGACGCCATGGGCATCGCGCTTGACCTGACCGGCGATGTCACCATCGCCCTGCTCGACCACCCCGCACCGGTTCCCAGCAGCCGGGCCGAGCAGATCGCCCTTGCTGCCGCGCGTGCCGTCTTTTCGCGTGCAGATGCGCCGCAGCGCGTCAACCTGCAGGCTGCGTATGCGGGTGAGATTCCGGTCGGCCGCGGCCTGGGCGCCAGCGCCGTGCTGCGCGCCGGCGCCGTGGTCGCCGCCAACACCCTGCTCGGCGGGCCGTTGGGCGTCGATCAGCTCGCGTTGCTGGCCGCGGAGCTGGAAGGGCACGCCGACAACGTCGTGCCCGCGCTGTTCGGCGGCTTCCAGGTCGTCGTTTGGGACGAGGGCGAGCTCACGCGCGTGCAGGTGCCGGTCCCGCAAGAGCTCGAGGCGGTGCTGCTGATCCCCGAGTTGGAGATGCCCACGACGGAGACGCGCAAGCATCTGCCGGCCGCCGTCTCGCGCCAGGAGGCGGTGCATAACATCGGCCGCGCCACGCTGCTCGTCGCGGCCATGGCCGCCGGTCGGCTGGACCTCCTGCGCGTCGCCACGCAAGACGTACTGCACCAGTCGGCACGCTCACGCTTCTTCCCCGCCCTCTACGATGTGATCGACGCCGCGCTCGGCGCCGGGGCCTGGGGCGCGTACCTCTCCGGCGGCGGCTCGGCCGTGCTGGCCTTCACCAGCGGCGCCAGTACGCGTATCGGAGAGGCGATGGTGAGCGCGGCGGCACGGCACAGCACAGCCGGGCGGTATCTTTGCACGCGGCCGCGCACCCGCGGCGCTGAGATCATCTATGACGGGTATGACGGGGCGATCGAGTGAGCACCGCGCAGCCGATTATCGTGCAGAAGTACGGCGGCAGCTCCGTCGCCGATGCGGCACGCATCCGCAACGTGGCGGAGCGCGTGGCCCGGCGGGCGCGCGAGGGCAACGATCTCGTCGTCGTCGTCTCGGCCATGGGCGACGCGACCGACGACCTGATTGCACTTGCCCGCCAGATCACGCCGCATCCCCGCGCCCGCGAGCTGGACATGCTGCTTTCCACGGGCGAGATCGCCAGCAGCGCCCTGCTGGCGATGGCGTTGCACGAACTCAACCAGGACGCGGTCTCGCTCACAGGGCTGCAGACGGGCATTCAGACCGACGCGGTGCACAGCAAGGCGCGCATTCTCAACATTGACCCGCGCCGCGTGCTCGACGAGCTTGAGCGCGGCCGCGTGGTGATCATCGCCGGCTTTCAGGGCGTAACGGCCGAGCTGGACGTGACGACGCTTGGCCGCGGCGGCTCAGACACGACGGCCGTGGCCCTGGCGGTGGCGCTCAAAGCCGAGCGCTGCGAACGCTTCACCGACGTCGACGGCGTCTACACCACCGACCCGCGCGTGGAGCCGCGTGCCCGCAAGCTGCGCGACATCGGCTACGAAGAGATGCTGGAACTGGCCAGTCAGGGGGCGCAGATCATGCATCCGCGCGCCGTCGAGCTGGGCCAGCTCTACGACCTGCCCATCCTCGTCGCTTCCAGCTTCAGCGATGAGCCGGGCACCCTGATTCACGGAGCCGCCTCGATGGAGCCGACCAACAAAGTCCGCGGCATCGCGCATGACCTCGACGTCGCCAAGATCACGGTGCGCGGCGTGCCGGACCGGCCGGGCATCGCCGCCGCGATCTTCGGCCCGCTGGCGGACGCGCACATCTCGGTCGACACGATCGTGCAGAACGCCAGCATGGAAAACCTCACCGATCTGACGTTCACGGTCGACAAGGGCGATCTGCGCCGCGCGCTGCAGCTCACTCAGCCGGTCGCGGGCGAAATCGGCGCCGGCGGCCTCGTCTCGGACACGCGGCTGGGCAAGATCAGCATCGTCGGCACGGGGATGCAGAACACGCCGGGCTACGCGGCGCTGATGTTCCGCACCCTCTACGAGGCCGGGATCAACATCCAGCTCATTACCACCAGCGAGATCCGCATCACCTGCATCATCGGCGAAGACGACGTGACGACCGCGGTGCGCGCCCTGCACCGCGCCTTCGAGCTGGAGAGCGCCGAGTAGCCCGGCTCAAATGCCGGTCAGCAGCGCCAGCCAGTCGCGCGGCGTCAGGCTGCTCAATGCGGCGCGAGACGAGTTGATCGCCAGAAGTCTGCCGAACAGCCCCGGCCGTCTTTGCAGCCCGCACATTGCCCGGCTGCTGAGCGCCGGCGAGGCGCAGAGCGCCAGCGCCAGCCAGGTGAGGACGGCGCCCTGGCGCGTAATTGAGCGGTGCAGGTCGCTGAATTCGCTGAGATTCGGACGCTCGCCGCGGCGCAGGGCGCGGTCGATCACGCCCGCGGCCGCCCGTGCCTGCACCAGCGCCGAGGCCATCCCCTCGCCCGTGATCGGGTCCAGAAAGCCGGCGGCGTCGCCAACCAACAGGGCGCGGCTGCCGGCCACGCGGCGCGCGCGGGCTGCAAACGGCCCCGTCGCCCGCACGCCGGGCAACAGCTCGGCGCCGCGTAGCCGTGCGCCCAGCACCGGCTGTTCGGCCACGATTGCGGCAAACGCGTCGTGCAGTCTGCCGGCGAAGCGCCGCATCAACGACTCTCCACCGAGCAGCGCGACCAGCGCGTCACCGCGGTCTAGCGGCGTCAGGTAGGCCTCAAGGCCAGGCGCGATCAGCACGTCGATCAGCGGCGGCAGCTCGCCGGCGCGCAGGCGGAAATGGCCGACGACGCCGTAGCGGCGTGGTCGGCGCCGGCCGCCATCCCAACCCAGCCAGGCGCGTACGCGCGAATGCAGGCCATCCGCTCCAACCAGCACGCGGCCGCGCCAGGTCTGCCCGCCGTCCCCGAGCGCGACGACCGCGTCGGGCGCACGGCGCAGGCCGCACACGCGCACACCCTGAACGAAGTCAACGCCAGGCAAGGCCGCAACCTGCCGCGCCAGCAGTTCGTCGAGCGCCAGGCGCCGCAGGCCCAGCGCGACCTGCGAGCCGCCGATCCGCTTCGAGAAACTGGCCGACGCGCTGCGCCCGTCCGGCAGCGTGTAGCGCACGCCATGTACCTCGCGAGCGCCGGCTTCCCGCAGCGCTCGCGCCAGGCCAAGCTCGGCCAGCACGTCCACGCCGTGCGGCATAATCCCTTCGCCGCATGGCTTGTCGCGTGGGAAGCGGGCACGCTCGAGCACGACCACCCGCCGGCCGCGTCGGGCAAGAAACGCTGCCGTCGCCGCCCCGGCCACGCTGCCGCCGACGATCACGGCGTCCGCTCGATCGTCCATCTCGCTCCACAACCCCGCCGGACCCCGCGCAGGCAGCGACACGCGCGGTCTCCCCCTCCGGGCAAGGCCGCGACCGGCCGGCGGCGCCGGCGAAAGCGACGCCATCGCCTGGCCGCCAAAACCCTCCGCTTCCGCATCAGGGCAGAGGCAGCTCGATCGTCGCCGCGCCGGTGACGCTGCGCTCGCCGCGCACGTTCTCGACCCACAACTCCAGGTCAACCTCGCCGGCGTTCTCGCCCCGCCGCACCGCCGTCACCAGCCCATGGCAGGCGAGCGGCAGATTGGGCGTGTCCGGCCGGCGGTAGGCCGCACGGACGTTGCGCACACGTACCTGCGGACCGGCCCACTGCCGCAGCAACAGGTTAAAGAGCGCCAGCTTCATCGGGCCGGGAATCAGCGTATCGGGCAGGCCCTGTGCCCGCGCCAGGTCGCGGTCGTAGAAGATCGGCACAAAGGTCCAGGTCGCCCCCGACCACTTGACGACGTCGATCAGCTCAAAGCGCTTCTCCAGCGGCGGCAGCCGGTCGCCCTCGTGCACGTCATTCAGGCGCAGCGTCGAGTCGCTCACGGCGCCTCCTCGTCGTCCCCGTCGCTCGTGGCGTAGCGGGCGAAGATGCGCCGCGAGACGGCCACCAGCTCGCCGCGCTCGTCGGTGAAGCGCCACTCGTACCGGAGATAGAGCGTTTGGCCGTGTCGTCCGCCGAAGCGCTCGTAAATGTCGGCGATGCGCCCGCTGCTGACGATCCGTTCACCCCAGCGCAGCGGACGGAACTGCTCCCACTCGTCACCCGCCAGCACGCCGCTGGCCAGTTCGCCGGTAATGCCGGTGGGCGGAATGAACGACTCGAAGGCCGAGAAGTAGAACGCCGGCGCGAACTCGGCGGCGGCGATCGCGTCGGGCGCTTCGCCAAGGGCCTCGGCCAGCCGCCGGCCGACGATCGGGTCGATCACGAGGCTGCGCGGCGCGGCCTCGCTGCCGATCATGGCGCGCACGTCGTCCGTGATCAGAGAGCGTTGATCGGTCACCTGGCTAATCCTGGCGCGGGAACTGCTGGACGGAGCAGGCTATCGCTGCGCCGCGCCGCCGCGCACGGTGCCGGCCGCGGCGAACTCGGCGACACGCTGCTGCGTGTACGCCAGCATCTCCGGCGGAATCTGCTGCGGCCCGCCGAGCGCGCTGGCGTAGAGCGCGAGCTGCGCCGTCTCCTCCAGCGCCACGCAGACGCGCACGGCATCGGCGCTGCGCTCGTGGAAAGCAAGGATGCCGTGGTTGGCGAGCAGCACCGCCTTGCTCTTCGGCGTGATCACGCCGCGGATGTTGTTGACCGACTCCTGCGAGCCGCGTGGGCCGTAGGCAGCGAGCGGCACGCCTTCCTCCATGCCGAAGCGCGCCGCCGCCTCGCTCCAGCAGAGGATCGGCCTCCCGGCCACGGCGAAGGCCGTCGCAAAGGGCGAGTGCGTGTGGATCACACAGCCCGTCTCCGGCCGCTGCTCGTAGACGACGGTGTGCATGTGCACCACTTCGTGCGCCACGGGCGGCAGCTCGCCTTCGAGCACCTCACCGTCGAGCCGCAGCCGCGCGATGCCGGCCGGCGTCAGCCCCTGCAAGGTGCCGCCGGCCGTAAACAGGAACTCGGGCTTGCCCGGCAGCCGCAGGCTGATGTTGCCGTGCCCCGACATGGAAAGCGTGCCGGAGCGGACCACCGCCTCGCACGTGTCGATTAGTTGCTGCTTCAGTTCCGCCAGAGAGTCGCTCATCGTACCGCCCTCACTTGATCACGGGAACACGGGCGGCCGGCGGCAGGCCGGCGCCGGCGCGCTGCCATGCTACCACGCGCTCTCCCCCTCCGCTCCAGAGCGCGTGGTAAGCTCCGCCTGGGGCCGCCCGGCAGGCAGCGCGGCGGAAAACGGGGTGGACGATGGATCTCGGACTGGCCGGCAAGTCGGCGATCGTGACCGGTTCCAGCCGCGGCATCGGCAAGGCCATCGCGCTTTCGCTGGCGCGCGAGGGCTGCTCCGTCACGCTCTGCGCGCGCGGCGCCGAGGCGCTCGAAGGCGCCACCGCGGAAGCCCGCGCTGCCGGCGGCAAGGCGCACGGCGTGGTGGCCGACGTCACTGCCTCGGCCGACCTCGAGCGCGTGGTGGCCGAGGCCGCGCAGCAATTTGGCGGCGTCGATATCCTGGTGAACAACGCGGGCGGCTCGGTGGCGGGCGACGACGATGATGCCTGGCAGCGGGCGATCGACGTGAACCTGATGGCGGCGGTGCGCGCCTCGCGGCTCGTGCTGCCGCTGATGCGTGAGCGCGGAGGGGGCGTGATCTGCCACATCACCTCGATCTGGGGGCGCGAGGCCGGCGGCGGTATGCCCTACAACGCCGTCAAGGCGGCGATGACCAGCCACGCCAAGGCGCTCTCCAACCAGGTGGCGAAGGACAACATCCGCGTCTTCTCACTCGCCCCCGGTTCGATCATCTTTCCCGGCGGCGGCTGGGAACGCGCCACGCAGGCGAACCCCGAGGGCATGAAGCAGTTCGTCGCTCAGAACATCCCCATGGGCCGCTTCGGCCGTCCCGAAGCCGTGGGCGATGTCGTTGCCTTCCTCGTCTCGCCGCGCGGCGAGTGGGTGACCGGCGCCTCGATCGTGGTCGACGGCGGCCAGTCGAAGTCGAATATCTGAGCCCGAACCTCGAGTGCGCCGCCATGCCTGCAGCCGAAGTCACGATTCGCCCGGCGCGGCAGCACGACGCGGTCGCCGCGGCCGCCTGCGTCACCGCGGCTTATGAGCTGTACCTGCCGCGCATGGGCGTGCGCCCGGCGCCGATGCTGGCGGACTACGCCGCCCTGATCGCCGCCGGCCATGTCTGGGTGTTGGTGGAGGACAACGCGCTGCGCGGATTGATCGTCCTGATCGCCGAGCCGGACCACCTCTTCATCGAGAACGTCGCGGTCCAGCCCGAGGCGCAGGGCCGCGGCTACGGCCGCCGCCTGCTGGACTTCGCGGACGCCGAGGCGCGGCGTCTGCGTCTGCCCGAGCTGCGCCTCTACACGAACGAGCTGATGACCGAAAACCTCGGCCTCTACGCCCATCTCGGCTACGTCGAGGTCGATCGGCGCCTCGACGGAGGCTACCGCCGCGTGTTCATGGTGAAGCGGCTTTCCGCCTGAACGCCGACTCAGGACGCGGCCAGCGCCCGGGCGAAGAATTCACCCACGCCCTTTCGCAGCTCGCGCGCGTGCCCCCACCAGAAGTGGTCTGCGCCGGGAACGATGGTCACTTCGGCCTTCGCGCCCAGCGCGATCGCGAGCTGCGGCAGCGTGTCGGCCGGCGCAAACTCGTCGCGGTCGCCGGCGATCAGCAGCACGGGGATCTCGAAGCCCCGCATGGCCGTGAAGTCGATCATGCGCGGCGGCGCCGAGATCGCGGCCAGCGCCTTCACGCCGGCCGCCGGCCCCGCGTTCAGGGCCACGCCGCCGCCGAACGAGTAGCCTGCCAGTCCCAGCCGGGCCGAATCGATCTCTGCCCGCGACCGCAGCACGTCCAGTGCCGCCCAGACGTCGTCGCGCTCGCCCACACCGGCGCCGTGCTCACCCTGCGAGCCGCCGACGCCGCGGAAGTTGAAGCGAAGCGCCGCCAGGCCGCTGGCCTGCAGCTCCCGGCAGACCTGCTCCACCACGTCGTTCCACATGTCGCCGCCGTAGAGCGGGTGCGGGTGGCAGACAACGACACCGGCAATTGGCGCACCCACGCCCTCCGGCAGCTGCAGCACGCCCTCAAGCTGCAGCTCGCCCGACGCGATGGCCAGCCGCTCGTCGCTCACGAGGCGGTCGCCGGCGGCACGATCGGCAGCACGATCTGCGAAGGCCGCGCCGTGTCGTGGTAAACCGTGTTGTCGGCAATGGCGATGCGGCGATTGCGCCCCAGCGGCTCGCCGGTGTTGGGGTTCACGTCGAAGCGGGGAAAATTGCTGCTGGAGATGTCGAGTCGGATGCGGTGCCCGGCGGCGAAGACGTTGCTCGTCGGATAGGGCACGATGGTGACCGCGTAGACCTCGCCCGGCATCGCCGGCTCGCCGCGCTCGCGCCCGTTGCGGTAGCGCAGCCGCGCGATGCTGTCGCCGATGTTCATCGCGTAGCCTTCCGGAAAGTCGGCGCTGGGCGGGTAGACGTCGAGCAGCTTGGCGGTGAAGTCGGTGTCCACCGCGCTGGTCGAGACCCAGAGCTTCACCTCCAGCGGCCCGGTCACCTCGACCGGCTCAGCCAGCGGCCCCGTCTGGAAGACGAGCACGTCGCCGCGGGCGCTCAGCGGCAGGGTGTCTTTCGCGCCGAGCACCCACGCCGCGCCGCGTTGATCGAAGGCGCCATTGGGCATCACGTCGTAGCCAACCGAAATGTTGCCGCCGATCGTGGGCGCCGGGTCCAGCGGATTGAAGCGAAAGGTAGTGGAAGCCTGGGACTCCCTCGGTTGGATCGTCGAAAGCGAGCCGTCGGCGTGCAGGTAGAACGGCGTCGGCACGGCGCGGGCGAGCGGCCACGCCTGCTCGTCTCGCCAGTAACCGCCGTGGTCGAGGCGGCCTTCGGCGTTGCGCCGGCCGCTGCCGCCGCCCATCACAAAGATGCGCACCGGCGCTTCGTCCTCCACGCCGCTGTCGAGGTCCTTGAGCCAGCGGTCGAACCAGCGCAGGCGCAGGCCGTTGTAATCGTCCAGCGGCGCCTCCGGGCCGAAATCGACGTTGCCGCTGAACGACTGCGCCATCGTCGCCACGCCGTGCACCCATGGCCCCATGATCAGCCGCACCGGCCCGCGCTTCTGCCGGCTGAGCGTGACGTAGTTGTCCGTCACCGCACGCGCATAGGAGTCGTACCAGCCGCTGAGCAGACAGACCGGCACGTCCTTGTGCTGGGCGTAGTACTCGTCGGCCACGTAGCCGCGATGACCGCGCCAGTAGTCGTCGTAGTCGCCGTGCTGCAAGACGTCCAGCACCCAGCGCTCGTACGAGGGCAACAAGCGCAGCGGCGAGGCGCCTTCGCGCAGGGGCAGCTTGCCCAGCCAGGTGCGCACGTCGGCGCGGGCCTGTTCCAGCGCGGCGCGGAGCTGCGGATCGCGCATCGCCTCCGGCGACGAGGGCGCCATATGGAAGGCGTAGATCAGAAAGCGCAGCTCCATGGCGCCGCCCTGGCGCATGGCGCTGGTGTGGTAGTTGGACATGCCCTCGCTGACGAACTGCGCGGCCAGGGCCTCCGGCGCCAGCGTGGCGATCGCCGTCTGGTCGCTGCCGCTGTAGGAGAGGCCGATCGTGCCGACCTTACCGGAACACCAGGGCTGTGCCGCGATCCAGTCCACCGTGTCGACGCCGTCCTCGCCCTCGTTGGCGAAGGGATACCACTCGCCTTCCGAGGCGAAGCGGCCGCGCACATCCTGGATCACCGCGGCGTAGCCGTGCCGCGCGAAGAAACGGCCCACGCCGACCAGGTCGTTGCGCAGCTTGTTGTATGGCGTGCGTTCGAGGATCACCGGCCAGGCGCCGGCGACGCGCTCGCCGTGCAGCGCGGGATAGTACAGATCGGTCGCGAGACGCACGCCGTCGCGCGTCGCGACCATCACGTCGCGTTCGACCAGCACGTCGTACTGCTGCCAGCTCCCGGCCCGCCGCGGGGGAGCTGCGGTTGCGCTGCGTTCGCCTGCGGTCATGCATCTTCTCCTGAGCCGGCTGGCGCGCCGCGATCGTAGGCAGGCGGCGGGCGGCGGTCAAGCGCGGCGCCGCGCCGGCGAAGCTGCCCGGCCGCTGTCCGCTGGCCGACACCTCCGTCCTTCTCGGCGGCCTGTATACTGGATCTATGCCGACCGCCCTTCAAACGGAGCGCCCCGCCCCACTCACCTGGCTGGCGCGACACCGCGGACTTGCCGAATTCGGCATCGTCGGCGGCTGCCTGCTGATCTACTTCCTCGTCCGCGGCAACGTGGTCGACGAGCCGGCGGCCGCCTTCGCCCACGCGGGAGGCATCGTGGACCTGGAGAAGCGGCTCGGCTTCTTCTGGGAGCCGGGCTGGCAGCGCGCGATCGCCGCCGATCGCTTTCAAATCGACCTCTGGAACTTCGTCTACTTCTGGTTGCACGGCCCCGCGATCGTCGTCGTCGCCTTGTGGCTTTACTTTCGTCACCGGCCCGTCTACGGCTTCATCCGCAACGCCTTCCTCGTCTCGGCGCTGATTGCGCTCTTCCTGTACGCGGTCTATCCGGTGGCGCCGCCGCGGCTGATGACGGCCTCCGGCTTTCACGAGTACGGCATCTCCGGCCCGGTGCCCAACTACGGCTTCGACGACACCATGCGCCAGTACAGCGCCGTCAGCTACCAGGCGGAGTCGCTCAGGCCGTTCGTCAATCCCTTCGCCGCCGTGCCCAGCCTGCACCTGGGCTGGGTGCTGCTGATCGGCATCGGCGTGGCGCTGGCGCTGCGCAACCGCGTCGGCCTTGCCATCGCCGTGGTCTGGCCGGTGCTGATGTTCTTCGGCATTACCCTAACCGCGAATCACTTCATCTTCGATGCGATCGCCGGTGTCGCGGTGGCGCTCGCGGGCCTGGCCGCCGCCTTCGGCCTTGAGCGCATACCACCGCGCACGTGGCTGCGGTTGACGCCGCCATTTCTTCGCCAGGAAGCCGCTCGCCTGCACGACGGCGACTGAGCGCGGGCCGCCGCCCGTTCGCAAGGTGTACGACGCATGGTTCGGCGCGGCGTACGGCGTACAATGTCATCGAAGCAGCGCCGTGCAAGCGGGAGCGAAGACGATGACGGCAGCAGTTGCGCGAGCAGAGGGCGAGATCGCGGAGCGCACCGCCGCGTTCCGCGCCCACATCGAGGCCGGCGGGCAGGTCGAGGCCAGCGACTGGATGCCCGACGAGTACCGCCGGCGGCTGATCCGCTTCATCGAGATGCACGCCAACAGCGAGATCATGGGCGCCCTGCCCGAGCGCGACTGGATCGCCAGGGCGCCCTCGCTCAAGCGCAAGCTGGGCCTGAGCGCCAAGATCCAGGACGAGGTTGGCCACGCCCAGCTCATCTACCGCGTGGCCGAGGACCTGGGCAAGCCGCGCGACCAGATGTTTGCCGACCTGATCGGTGGCAAGAGCAAGTACCACAACGTCTTTCACTATCCAACGAAGAGCTGGGGCGACGTTGGCGCGATCTCCTGGCTCGTGGACGGCGCCGCCATTCTCAGCCAGTCGGGCCTGCTGCGCTGCTCCTACGCGCCGTACGCCCGCATCATGAAGCGCATCTGCTGGGAAGAGGCGGTGCACCTGAAGCACGGCGAAGACATCTGCCTCACCCTCGCCGGCGGCACGCCGCTGCAGCGCGCGATGCTGCAGGAGGCGATCGACCGCTGGTGGGAGCCGCTGATGATGTTCCACGGCCCGCCGACGCCGCCCGAGAAAGACGGCGACCTCGCCTGGCGCATCAAGGCCAAGCCGAACGAAGAGCTGCGCCAGGAGTTCCTCGACCGCTACGTGCCGCAGATGCGGGAAATCGGGCTGAGCGTGCCCGATCCTGCCTGCCGCAAGGACGCGGAGAGCGGGCGCTGGCAGTACACCGAGCCGGACTGGACGAAGCTCGCCCAGATCGGCAACGGCGGCGGCCCGGCCAGTTCGCAACGGCTCGCCTTCCGCCGGCTCAGCTACGAAGAGGGCGCCTGGCTGCGTGAGGCGGTGCTGGGCGAGGCCGCCTAGCGGGTGACGGCGTGGAGGCGCCATGCCGATCTTTGAGGTCTTCAGCCAGCAAGATCCCGGCGGGCCGTTCATTCACGCCGGCAGCGTTGAGGCGCCTGATGCGGCGCTGGCCCTGCAGTACGCGCGCAACAGCTTCTCGCGGCGCGAAGACGCCTTCCGCCTCTGGGTCGTGCCGCGCACGGCGATCCACGAGGAGGTCGACCTCGACCTGCTGCGCCCACCCGGCGACCATCGCTACCGGCTCGGCCGCTACTACCGCGCCAACGTCGAGAAGCGCCGGCGCCTGAAGGCACGCGTGGCCGATGCCGCCGGCGCGGAGGCCGACGCGTGACGCCGCGAGCGCGGGCCGCGCTGGCACGCTACCTGCTCGCCATGGCCGACGACGAGCTGGTGATCGGCTACCGCGACACCGAGTGGACCGGCGCCGCACCGATGCTCGAAGAAGACCTCGCCTTCTCTTCGATCGGCATCGACGAGATCGGGCATGCGCGCCTGTTCTACGCCCTGCTGCACGAGCTGACCGGGCAGAACATCGACTACCGCGCACGCCGCCCCCAGGAATTCCTGCATGCCCGCCTGCTCGAGCTGGCGGCCGCCCCGCGCTACGAGCCGTCGGGCGAGCACCGCCCGAACCGCGGCTGGGCCTTCGCAATCGTTCGGCAGTATCTCTACGACCGCTTCGACGCGCTGCGGCTCGAGAGCGTGGCGTCATCCGCCTGGCAGCCGCTTGCCGAGGCCGTCGACAAGGTCCAGCGCGAGGAGAAGTATCACCTGCTGCACACCTCGACCTGGATCGCGCGGCTGGCTGAGCGCGCCGCCACGCGCGGACGCTTGAGCGCGGCCCTGGCCGAATGCTGCACCGGTGTCGCGGGCCTGTTCGAACCGGTGGTCGGCGAGGCGCTGCTCGTTGCCGAGGGTCTCCTCGGCGCGTCCGGCGAGACCTTGCGCTCGCGCTGGTCGGATCAGGTCGGGGCAGAGCTGGCTCGGCACGGGATCGCCGTGCCCGCCGACGGCCTTGCCCCGCTTGCGCGTTCCGCCCTGGGCGGGCGGCGCGGCGAGCATGGCCCCGAGTGGCTGCAGCAGTGGGACGACATGACCAGCGTCTACCGCCTGGACCCGGCCGCGACCTGGTGACGGCGGCGGCGGCGCGGAGAGGCAGAGTGAGCGTCCATGCCGGCAGACGATCGAGACCTGAGCGTCCGCAGCGCCGAGGAGCAGATTTGGCAGCGGCTGCGCGACGTGCCCGATCCGGAGCTGCCCGCCCTCTCGGTGGTCGACCTCGGCATGATTCGCCGCGTGGCGCTGGCGGCCGATGAAGTCACCGTGGAGCTGATGCCGACCTTCCTCGGCTGTCCGGCGCTCGACCTGATCCGTGACGCGATCGAAGACGCCCTGGCGGCCTGCGGCTCGGTGCGCGTCTCGACTGTGCGAGACGAAGCATGGACCTCTGAGCGCATCACGCCAGAGGGCCGCGAGAAGCTGAGAGCAGCCGGGATCGCGCCGCCCACGCCGCTGCCGTTGCAACTGATGGACTGGCCGGTCTCGCCGTGCCCGCACTGCGGCGGGCGCAGTACGCGGCTGGAGTCGCCCTTCGGGCCGACGCCCTGCCGCGCCATCCACTACTGCCGCGCCTGCCGCCAGCCATTCGAGCAGTTCAAGGCGATCTGAGCGCCCACGTCTGCCAGCCCGCGCGGCTCAGCCGCCGATGTGCGACATCTCGACCTTGCGCAGCGGCAGCGTCTGCTCCGAGCGCAGCTCCGAGTAGCGGTCGCGGCGGCTGCCCCAGATCCGGCCGAGCAGGTCAGTGAGCTCCTCGTCGCTGGCGCCGGCGCGCAGCGGGCCGCGGAAGTCGTGGCCCAGCACGCCGAACAGGCAGGTGTAGAGCCGCCCGTCCGCGGAAAGCCGGCCGCGCGTGCAGGCGCCGCAGAACGGCTGCGTCACGGAGGCGATCACGCCGATCTCGCCGCCGCCGTCGACGTAACGGTAGCGCGTTGCCACCTCGCCCGCGTAGTTCGGTGGAATCAGCTCGAGCGGCCAGCGTTCGTTCACGCGGTCGAGGATCTCGGCCGCGGGCACGACGTCGTCCATGCGCCAGCCGTTTGAGTTGCCCACGTCCATGTACTCGATGAAGCGCAGGATGCGCCCGCTGCCGCGGAAGCGCTCGGCCATCGGCACGATGGAGGGGTCGTTGGCGCCGCGCCGCACGACCATGTCCACCTTGACCGGTCCGAGTCCCACAGCGTCGGCCGCGTCCATCGCCTCCAGCACGCGGGCCACTGGGAAGCCGACGTCGTTCATCGCCTCGAACACAGCATCATCCAGCGAGTCGAGGCTCACGGTCACTCGGCCGAGGCCGGCGGCGTGCAACGCCCGCGCCTTCTCGGGGCTGAGCAGCGAGCCATTGGTTGTGAGTGCGATGTCCGCGATGCCCGGGACCTTCGCCAGCAGACTGACGAGCGTCTCCAGATCGCGTCTCAGCAGCGGTTCGCCGCCCGTAAGCCGCAGCTTGCGCACACCGCCGCGGGCGAATACGCCCGCGAGCCTGGCGATCTCCTCAAAGCTCAACAGATCGGCGCGCGGCAGGAACTGGAAATCCGCGCCGAACACCTCCCGCGGCATGCAGTAGGTGCAGCGGAAGTTGCAGCGGTCGGTGACCGAAATGCGCAGATCGCGCAGGGGTCGGTGCAAGGTGTCGGTGAGCATCACGTCATCATTGTAGCGTAGATCGCTGTAGCGCAGACTGTGGCCGTGGCGGGGTGTGCCCAGAAGTTGTGGAAGCACGGTGCAGGGATGAGACGGAGGCGAGGCGTGGCGATGCAGTAGGGTAACGAGGAAAACAGAGCGACCGACCGTAGTGAGGACGGTCGGTCGCGCAGGAAGGGGCCGATGAC
>DATGEL010000072.1 GCA_035310145.1 Dehalococcoidia bacterium | reverse complement strand
GTATAGAGCGTCACCCTCGCGAGGCATAGGCTCATGGTGTTCACGTTCGACGCTGCGGCAGCGATGCCTCCCCCTAGTGCTCCCAGCCGGCGAAATCGATCGTTGAGCGGCGCGCGATTTGCTGGTCTGGCGCTGGCCCTCCTCGCCTCTGCGGGCTGCGCCAGTGCCTCCGGGCATGCCTCGCCCGCGCGCTGGCCGGCGTCCGCAGCGCCCCCTGTCGCGCCTGCCACCGCCGCGGCCGCGTCCGCGCCGACGCCGCCGGTGCCCTCGCCGGCAGCAGCGGTCACGCCCGCGTCGCTGTTCGGCAGCGGGACCACCGCAGAACGCCGCGCTGCGCTGGAATCGGCGCTCTCAACCCTCGACGCCGCGCCGACAGGCGAGCCAGCCGACGACGGATCGCGCTGGGGCAGCCAGGCTACGCCCGGCGCCTGGGTCGCCGTACCGGTCAGCACTCGTGTCGCCGCCACCACCAGCGTGAGCGTGCGTCCCGGCCCGAAGTACTGGGGGGTCGCGACCTACTACGGCGCCGACTTCCAGGGGCAGCCAATGGCGGCCGGCCCGTTGTTCGACATGCGCGATCCCACCGTCACCGCCTCGAACAGTTGGCCGCTCGGCACGCGCCTGCGCATCACGCGCATTCCCGGCGGACCGTGGGACAGCCTGCTGACCCCGGCCGAGCGCGACGCCTTTTTTCACCGCTCGATCGTGGTCACGGTCATGGATCGCGGCGCCTTCACCCACGCCCTTGACCTCAGCATGGGCGCCTTCGCCGAGCTGGGAAACCCGGCCGAGGGCGTGATCCACGTGCTGATCGAGCCCGTCGACGGCGTACCGCCCGTGAAGGGCCTGCGCGGCGCTCCCGCTGGCCCCGATCTGGGCGGCTGAGTCGTAGGGGTGCGCTGTGAGCCAGGCGCAGATGACCGTTCCGTATCCGTACCATCGCGATTTGCCATAATGTTGACGCCGTGCGCCTGACTCTCGCGCAACACTGTCTTCACCCGCAGTGATCTGCGGATGCAGCCTGCCACTTGCGGATTGCGGGGGAGTGTATGCGGGGACAGGCAGCCCTGGCTTTTGTCTCGGTGGTGACGATGGCGCTCGCCACGCCGGCGGCCGCGCACGCCACCGGGCCGCATCGCTGCGAGTGCGTAGAGTATGTGAAGAGGTACTTTGGTTTGCGCGGCGCCGCCGGCAATGCTGGGGACATGGGACCATATTTGGCCGCGCACGGTTTCCGGCCTACCTCGAAGCCGGTGGCCGGAGCGGTGGCGATCGTGCAGCCGGGCTATTACCGGCACGGTGAGGGCCGGATCTACGGGCACGCGGGCGTGATCAGCTCCGCCTGGCGCGAGGACGCAAAGCACTGGTCGTTCCGCCTGCGCAGCGCCAACCAGACCGCGCCGCCGGGGACGGCGCTTGGCTGCAACAATGTATCCGTGAAGTGGTTCGGCCCCTTCGCGGACGAAAGCCGCCTCGTCAGCTACTGGTTGCCGCCGCACTGAGCCGCGGCCACGGGCGCCGATCGGGCTTCGAGCACGCGTTTCAACTCCTGCAGGAGTTTCGTGTTCTCGCGCCGGAAGCGCGGCACGATCAGCGGCGCAAGCAGCCGCCAGAGCCGGTGCGGGCGCGCTTCGAGGCGAATGCGGAGCGCCGTACCGGCAGACAACGGCTCCAGCCGAAATTGTGCGAGCAGATCCAGCCGCCGGCCCCGCGCCAGGATCAGCAGGCGACGCGGCCGCTCGCAGGCGATCAACTCGGACTCCACCCAGCCGGCGTTGCGGTGGCGGGAGCGGAAACGGGTGCCCGCGCGCGGCCGCCCCTCGCTCAGCTTCTCGACCTGGCGTGTGCGCGGGTTCCATTCGCGCAGGTTGCGCATGTCGGCCAGGTAGTCGAAGACAACCGCCGGCGGGCAGGCGATCGCAATCGCGCGCTCTCCCCGGATCATCCCGCCGTCCCTCGGCGATCTCCCTACTGCGGTCGCCCGCGCCGCACGCCAGTCCCTACGCAGCCGTCCGCGGCCCGGATCTCTGCAGCCCGACGACGCCGCTGCGCCGGCTCGCGGCAGCGCCCAGCCCGACTCAGAGGGCCTGTACGAAGGCCACCAGCTCGGCGTTCACTTCGGCCGGGAACTCCTGCTGCGTCCAGTGGCCGCAGCCGGGCAGCATCACCGTCTTCGTCAGGTTGGGCACAAATTCCTGCAGCCGCGGCAGCCGCTCACGCATCCCTGGAAAGGTAAGCACCACATCGCGGTCGCCGACGATGTAGAGCGCCGGCGGCAGGACCTGCGCCCCGTTCCAGGCCGCGGTCAGCTCCCAGGTCAGGTCCATCGCCCGGTACCAGTTCAGCCCGCCCGTGAAGCCCGTGCGGCCGAACTCGGCCGTGTAGAAGTCGATGTCGGCCTCCGTCAGCCAGTCGGGCGGGCCCTTCGGCTCGACTAGGCGGCGGAGCACACCCTCACCGAGTGGCATCTCCGGGCGCCAGCGCTCGTCTGGCGCGGCATCGCCCGAGAGTCCGTAGAGGAAGCGGCGGATCGTGTCGCGCGGATCGCGCTCCAGTTCGGCCTCGGCCGGGCCCGGCTGCTGGAAGTAGAGGATGTAGAAGTCGCTATCGGCCGGGAGGGCGGCGCGCAGGGCGGCGATGGGGGGCGTGGGGGCGCGGGGCGTGTAGGGCACGCTCAAGCCCACCACGCCGCGGATGCGCTCCGGCCGCAGCAGCGCCGTCTGCCAGGCCAGCGGCGCCCCCCAGTCGTGGCCCACGAT
>DATGEL010000071.1 GCA_035310145.1 Dehalococcoidia bacterium | reverse complement strand
TGCCAGGGTTCGGTCGAGACGCCCCGCGTCCCCCCGAACCCCCCGTCTGCCGGCAGCACAGCACCGCCCCTAGCCGGGCACGCGCCGCCCCCCGGCAGCCAGAGCCTTCCTGCTACTCTTCAGCTGGTAAGGTGCCGCATGTAACGACCCGCGCCGTTACGTCGTTACAGTACCGAGGCCGCAGGGTTCGAGCAACCCTCGCGCCGGCGCTGTCCAGATTCTTGCTCCGCAGCCATACCGCTGCCCGCCTCGGGCGCTCCCTCCGGCGGATCCGTCGGCTCGACGGAACGGCGGTGGCGGGGAGTGGTCGCAGAATCCGGTCCCCGCGTTTGGGGGCACCTGGATACGGTATCACGCGCGTTGCGCAATGCCAACCCCTTTTTCGGCGCCGTTTCCATGCTGGCTCGAAGAAGGCGGGGCGGGCGGCTCGCCTTGTCAGTCGTCGGGGTGTGTGGCATAACGGCAGCAGGCCCCCACGCGGCAGTATCGCCGCAGGATACACCTGCAACCCCGGCAGACACGGAGGAGAGCGATGGCGGAAGCTTCGCAGCGCGAGCAGGACATTACCTCGGTACTCAGCGAAGAGCGCATCTTTCCGCCGCCGGCTGCGTTCAGCCAGAACGCGCACGTGAAGGGCATGCCCGAGTTCGAGCTGCTCGCCGCCCAGGCCGAGCGCGATCCGGAGGGGTTCTGGGCCGAGCAGGCGACGCTGATTCACTGGTTCAAGAAGTGGGATCGGGTGCTCGACTGGTCCAACCCGCCGTTCGCCAGGTGGTTCATCGGCGGCAAGACGAATCTCTCCTATAACTGCCTCGACCGGCACCTGGCGACGAAAGGCGACAAGCGCGCGATCGTGTGGGAGGGCGAGCCCGGCGAGCAGCGCCTGCTCACCTATAAGGAACTGCACGCCGAGGTCTGCAAGTTCGCCAACGTGCTCAAGGGCCTCGGCATTACCGAGGGCGACCGCGTCGGCATCTATATGCCGATGGTGCCGGAGCTGCCGATCGCGCTGCTCGCCTGTGCCCGCATCGGCGCCGTGCACTCCGTGGTCTTCGGCGGCTTCAGCGCCGAGGCCGTGCGCGAGCGCATGGCCGACGCCGAGGCGAAGCTGGTGATCACCGCCGACGGCGGCTACCGCCGCGGCAACGAGGTGGCGCTCAAGCCCGCGGTGGACGAGGCCGTGGCGCAAACGCCCACGGTCAAGCACGTGATCGTCTTCAAGCGCACCGGCGCGAACGTGGCGATGAAGGCCGGCCGCGACCTCTGGTGGCACGAGCTGATGGCGAACGCTTCGCCCGACTGCCCCGCCGCCGAGCTGGACGCGGAGGCGCCGCTCTACATTCTGTATACGTCGGGAACCACCGGCAAGCCGAAGGGGATCGTGCACACCTCCGCCGGCTACCTGCTTGGCGTGACGCTGACCACGCGCTGGGTGTTCGACATCCGCGACGAGGATATCTACTGGTGCACGGCGGACATCGGCTGGGTGACGGGCCACAGCTACATCGTCTACGGGCCAATGTCCAACGCCGCCACCGTGGTGATGTACGAGGGCGCCCCGAACTACCCCGATTGGGGCCGCTTCTGGGACATCATCGAACGACACAAGGTCTCGATCCTGTATACGGCGCCCACGGCGATCCGCTCCTTCGTGCGCGCGGGCGACGAGTGGCCGAACAAGCACAACCTCTCCAGCCTGCGCCTGCTGGGTACGGTGGGCGAACCGATCAACCCCGAGGCATGGATGTGGTATCGCCGCGTGATCGGCGGCGACCGCTGCCCGATCGTCGATACCTACTGGCAGACGGAAACGGGCGCGATCGTGATCACGCCCCTGCCGGGCGCCACGCCGACGACGCCCGGCTCGGCAACGCGCCCCTTCCCCGGCATCGCCGCAGAAGTGGTGGACCGCGAGGGCAACCGTGTGGCGGACAACACCGGCGGCTACCTGGTGATCAAGCGCCCCTGGCCCTCGATGCTGCGCACGCTCTATAAGGAGCCGGAGCGCTTCAAAGAGAACTACTGGGCGCAGATGGGCGGCAAGAACTGGTACTTCACCGGCGACGGCGCCCGCCGCGACGAGCGCGGCTACTTCTGGGTGATGGGCCGCGTGGACGACGTGGTCAACGTCTCCGGTCACCGGCTGGGCACGATGGAGGTCGAGTCCGCCCTGGTCAGCCACGCGAAGGTGGCCGAGGCGGCGGTGGTCGGCCGGCCGGACGAAATCAAGGGCCAGGCGATCGTCGCCTTCGTCACCCCGAAGGCGGGCACTGCGGCAGACAATGCGCTCAAGGACGAGCTCAAGGGCCACGTGGTCAAGGAGATCGGCGCCCTGGCGCGACCGGAGGAGATCCGCTTCACCGACGCGCTGCCCAAGACGCGCTCCGGCAAGATCATGCGCCGTCTGCTGCGCGAGCTGGCCACCAGCGGCACCGTCGTGGGGGACACGACGACGCTGGAGGACTTTACGGTCATCGCCCGCCTGCGCGAGGAGGAAGAGTAGGGAACAGGGAATAGAGGGAGCCGGCGAACTCTGTCTCCCTCTGCCCTTGCCTGGTGTTGGCGCCGAGCGGCAACACGGCGCGGAGGCGCTCAATCGCCGGCAGCGGGCGCCAGCTCGCCTTCGCGCGCCCCGGCCGGAACCTGCCGGTGCATGGTCGGCGCCGCGTCCTCGTCGTGGATCAGGAAGGCAAAGCCTGCGCCGATAACCGCCAGCACGACCGCGACCGCGAAGGCGTCGTGAAACGCCAGCAGCGTGCCGTGCGCCACCGCGGCCCGCGCCGCGCGGTCGCCGTGCTGCGCGGCCGCAAGCGACGCCGAGGAAACGTGTGCGCCGGTCCGCTCGGAAAAGATCGTGGCCAGCACGGCGACGCCGACCGAACCGCCTACCTGGCGGTTCGCGTTCATCAGCGCCGAGGCTCGTCCCGTGTCCTTCGGCTGGATCGTCGCAAACATCGCCGTCTGCATCGGAATCATGCAGAAGCCGAGCGTCAGGCCGCGGGTGAACATGATCAGCCGGATCCACCAGATATCGGTTTGCAGGTCGATGCGCAGGAAGAGCGCGGTCGTCACCGCCAGGCCCAGCATGCCGGCCAGCATCATCCGCTTCGGCCCGACCACCATGTACATGCGCGTCGAAAGCTGCACCATTAGGATCATGCCGATCGCCTGCGGGAAGGTCGCCAGACCGGATTGCAGCGCCGAGAGACCGCGCAGCTCCTGCAGGAACAGCGGCAACAGGAAAAGCACGCCGATCAGCCCGCCCGAGGCGGCGAACATGAACAGGTTGGCATTGCGGAACATACGGTCGACGAAGAGGCGCAGGTCCAGCATCGGCGCCGTGTTGCGTAGCTCGAACACCACGAGCGCCACGAACAAAGCCACGCCGGCGACGAGCGAACCGACCACGCTCGGGTCTAACCAGCCGTGCTCCGGCCCGCGAGACAGCCCGAGCAGGATCAACGCCAGCCCGGCGCCCGAGCAGACGAAGCCCCAGATGTCCAGCCGCCCCGCCGCCGGCTCCCGGTGCTCGCGCAGACAGGTGATCGCCAGCGTAAGGCCGAGCAGCCCGACGGGCAGATTGATGTAGAAGATCCAGCGCCAGGAGAGATCGGTGACCAGCCAGCCGCCGACGATGGGGCCGACCGCGGGCGCGATCATCGTCGGCACGGCAATGAAGGCGGACGCCCTCGCCCGCTCCTGCGGCGGGAAGACGCGATAGAGCATGGCCGAGCCCACCGGGCTCATCATGCCGCCGCCGATTCCCTGCAGCAGGCGGAAGGCGATCAGGCTGCCCGTGTTCCAGGAGAGTCCGCAGAGCGCGGAGCCGAGCGTGAACACGCTCATCGCGAAGATGAACGTCTTCTTCGTGCCGAAGCGGTCGCCCACCCAACCGGAGGCCGGCACCCAGACCGCCAGGGAGAGCAGGTAGCCGGTGACCACCCACTCGATCGAGTTGTTGGTGGTGTGGAAGTCCTTGACCAGCGTGGGCAGGGCGACGTTGACGATCGTCGAGTCCATGATGTCCATGAACAGGCCGCAGACGTAGATTGCCGCTACCAGGTACTTGTATTCGATCGAGCGTAGCCGCATGTGCCGCTCCACTGGCGATTCGCGAGCATGGGGACGAAGGCACGCAGGCGGACGGCCTGCACGGCCGCGGTCGGAAGCGTACCCGCGCGTGACGGCCGGCGCCAGGTCCGCGCGGCAGCCTGCGAGTGCGGTTCCACTCCGCCTAATGTAGAACGTGAATTCCGGTTCGTCAATAAGGTGAATACTGAATCTCGTTTCGTGCTAGAATCGTGGCAGTTCACGGGAGTCGCGGCATGGTGCTTCGCAGCGATGCGCAGGTCAATCACCTGCGCATCGTCTCGGCGGCGACCGACGCCTTCGCGGAGAAGGGTCTGGCCGCGGACATGAAAGAGATCGCGGATCGGGCCGGCGTCGCGGTCGGCACGCTCTACCGGCACTTCCCCGGCAAAGAAGAGATGCTGACCGCGATCCTGCGCCAGGCGATCGCGGGCAAGATCGCCGGCATCGAGGTGGCCGAGGCGATCGCCGATCCGCTGGCGGCGCTGCGCTTCCTGCTCGCCCACGAGTACAGCCGCGTCGAACGCTACGGCTGGCTGACGGAAGCGACGGTCAGCGGCCAGATTCCGGCCTCGTGCACCGCCAGCCTGCGCGCCGATGTGCAGAAACTGGACTATGCGGGGCGCTTCGAGCGGCTGATCGAGCGCGGCATCGAGGCGGGCCAGCTACGGGCCGATCTGGACGTGAAGGCCGCGGCGGCGATGCTCGGCGGCACCGCGCTGCCCTGGAACTATCGCCGCTTCGCCCAGAACCATGGCGCCGAGCGGGCGGCGGCGCTGGTGTTTGCTACCTTCCTGCGCGGCGCCGCCGCGGAGTGATGCCGGGTGCAACGAGGGGCGATGGTATACTGGGTCTCCGGAAGCGCGGACTGTTCGGCGCATTGCGCTGCCCGCGTCCAGGTCAGCGCGGGGTAGGCGATGCGCGGGGGCTTCACCGGCGGCCGGCTGTTCGGCATTCCCATCCGCATCAACGTCTCCTGGTTCATCTCGCTGATCGTGCTCACCAGCCTGCTGGGCGGCCGCGTCTTCCCCAACGTGCTGCCCGACCTGCCGCCGGCCGCGCAGTGGGCGCTGGGCCTGGCCACGGCGCTCACCTTCTTCCTTTCGATCATCCTGCACGAGCTGGGTCACGCCCTGGTGGCGCGGGCCTTCGGCATTCCCGTGCGCAGCATCACCCTCTTCCTGCTCGGCGGCGTGGCGCAGATCGCGCAGGAGGCGAAGCGCCCCGCGGGCGAGTTCCTGATCGCCGCGGCCGGGCCGGCGGTGACGCTGGCGCTGTCGGCGTTGTTCTTCGGGCTGATGCTGCTCAGCGGCGGGCATCGCACGCCGGCCTCGGTGATGTTCGCCTCGCTTGGCCTGCTCAACCTGTCGATGGGCATCTTCAACCTCGCCCCCGGCTTCCCCATGGACGGCGGTCGCATCTTCCGCGCCCTGATCTGGGGCATCAGCGGCAGCCACCGCTGGGCGACGCGCATCGCCGCGTGGACGGGGCGTGCCTTCGCCGCTGTGCTCGTCGTGCTGGGCTTGTTCACGATCGTGGGTGTGCGCGGCCTGCCGTTTGAGGGGGACAGCTTCACCGCGATCTCGATGGTGCTGATCGGTTTGTATCTCGACAGCGCCGCCCGCGCCTCGCTGGAGTCGATGCGGTTGCTCGAGTTCCTACGCGACTACCGGGTGGGTGACCTGATGCTGCGCGACGTGCCGATTATCAATGCCGCGTCTGCGTTGCAGGAGTTCCTGCCGGAGATGCTGGCGGCGCGGGACTGCGACGCGGCGTTCGTGGCCGAGTATGCGGACGACGGCGAGGGCGAGGGCGGCCGCATGGTCGGCCTGCTGCCGCGCGGCCGCGCCGTGACCGTGCCGGTACGTGAACGCGCCCGGCTCACGGCGCTCGATCTCATGCTGCCGGCCGATTCGCTGCGCCCGGCTGCACCGGAGGACGATGCCGCGGGCCTGCTGCAGCGGCTCGAGGGCGAGGGACTGGTCGCCGTGCCCGTCGTCGCCGGCGGCGAAGTGCTCGGTCTCATCGGCCGCAGCACGCTCGCGCACCTGCTCGCCCGTCGTGGCCGCGGCTAGGCCCGGGCGGCCACCGCCGCGGGCGATCACCGCCGTGATCGCGGGCAAGTTGTTCGGCGCCGCCAGCCGCGGGCTGGGGCGCGGCGGCGGCACGGCATTGCCCGGTGTCGTGGCGCAGCGGATCGAACCGCGGCTGGTGAGCCGGCTGGCCCGGCAGCTCGGCGGCGGGCGCGCCCTCGTCACCGGCACCAACGGCAAAACCACGACGGCCCGCATGCTTGCGGAGATCGCCGTCGCCGCCGGCGCCACACCGGTGCACAACCGCAGCGGCTCCAACCTGATGCGCGGGATCGGAACGACCTTGGTGGAGGCCGCGGCGCTCGACGGCCGCATCCCCGACGCCAACAGGCGCTGCGGCATCTTCGAGGTGGACGAGGCGACGGTGCCGGAAGCGGCCCGCGCCCTGCGCCCCTCCGTCCTGCTCTTCGCCAACCTCTTCCGTGACCAGCTCGACCGCTACGGCGAGGTTGACAGCATCCGCGGCCTCTGGCTGCGGGCGCTGCGACGACTGGCGCCTGGGACGACGCTCGTGCTGAACGCCGACGATCCATCGGTCGCCGGCCTGGCGGAGGGTTACGCCGGGCCGCTGCTTTGGTTCGGCGTTGACGTACCCGGCGATGGCGGGGCGGCCCAGGCGGAGCATGCGGCCGATGCGCGCTGGTGCCACACCTGTGGCGCGGAATATCTCTACGAACCGCTCTACTTCGGCCACATCGGCCACTGGCGCTGCCCCGGCTGCGGGCGCAAACGCCCCGAGGCGCAGATTCGCGTTACCGGCAGCCGCGCTGACGTCGCCGCCGGCGGTCAGGCGCTCGAGATCGATGTGTGCGGCCGGCGGGTGGCGTTCACGTTGCCGCTGGACGGGCTGTACAACGCCTATAACGCCGCGGCCGCGCTGGCGGGCGCCCAGGCCCTCGGCTTCGAAAGCACGCCGGCGGCACGCACGCTGTCGCGCTTCTCGGCGGCGTTCGGCCGACAGGAGCGCGTGCAGCTACACGGGCGCGAGGTGCGCCTGCTGCTCTGCAAGAACCCGGCGGGGATGAACCAGGCGCTCGCGGCCGTGCTGACCGACACGCGGCCGCTTCATCTGCTGATCGCGCTCAACGACGGTGTGCAGGACGGTCGCGACATCTCCTGGATCTGGGACGTGGACTTCGAGCGGCTCGCGGGCCGCGCCGCCTTCCTGATCGCCAGCGGCAGCCGCGCGGCGGACCTGGCGCTGCGGCTGAAGTACGCCGGCCTGGGCGCGGCGGTCACAGTCGAACGGCGTCTGGCCGCGGCGCTGGATCACGCGCTCGCGCGCACGCCCGCGGGCTCGCGCCTGTACGTGTTGCCGACCTACACGGCGATGCTGCGCCTGCGCGGGTTCGTTGCGCAGCGGGGCGGCGGCGCTGCCTTCTGGCGGCAGTGAGGACGCGTCGTGCTCCTGGATGCGCCGCCCTGTTATCGCAAAGCTGTCGCAATTTCGGGCGATTTCACCGCCCGGATGACTGTACCCTTAGCGTGGCCGGTGGTAGGGTACCCACGAATTCGCCCCGACCCGGCGCCGGGAGGACGCCCGGCAGCGCACAATGGAGCTAGCTTGCGGGCATGCAATTTCGCTTACGGCTCGCCCATCTCTACCCGAACCTGATGAACCTCTACGGCGACCGCGGCAACATCCGCAGCCTGCGCTTCCGCTGCGAAGCCCGGCAGATCGCCCTGGTGGTGGACGATATCAACGTCGACGAGCGCTTCGACCCGCGGGCCTATGACCTCGTCTTCATTGGCGGTGGCCAGGACCGCGAGCAGCAGCGCATCGCCCCGGATCTGCTGGAGAAGGGCGAGGCGATCAAGGAGGCCGTCGAGGCCGATCTGCCGGCGCTGGCCGTGTGCGGCGGCTATCAGTTCTTCGGGGAGTACTATCAGACGGGCGCCGGCGAGCGGCTGCCGGGTATCGGCCTGTTCAAGATGTACACGGTGCATCCCGGCGAGGCCGCCGAGCGCTGCATCGGCAACGTGGTGGCGGAGTGGGAAGACCAGCGGCTGGTCGGCTTCGAAAACCACGGCGGCCGCACGTATTTGCACGGCAACACGGAGCCGCTGGCTCACGTCATCGCCGGCTTCGGCAACAACGGCGAAGACGGCAGCGAGGGCGCCCGCTACCGCAATGCCTTCGGCACCTACCTGCACGGCTCGCTGCTGCCGAAGAATCCGGCCTTCGCCGACCGGCTGATCGGCCTGGCGCTGGCACGCAAGTACGGCGAGCAGATCGAGCTGGCGCCGCTCGATGACTCGCTGGAGGCCCAGGCCCGTGAGGACGCGACGGCGATCGCGCTGCGCGATCGGGGGGCCGCGCGGCGCAGCCGGCTGCCGCTGGGCATCGGCCGACTGACGGCCCGCTTCGCCGGGCGCAAAGCGGCGTCCGATCGCACGGCGCGGCCGGCCGGCGATCTGCGGCCGGCGCATCTTCCCGTCCGCCCCGGGCAGCGTTGAGCGCGAGTGTCCGGACCGTCTCCAAAATGAAGGCCGCCCGGACGGCTGAGCGTCCGAGCGGTTGCGGTTTTGCGCGGCAAGAACGCTAGGCCGTGGCCGGCGCCGGCGTGGTCTCTACCTCATCCAGTTCGTCGACGGCGTCCTCGTAGGCGGTTTCGCCGCGGAACCAGCGGAAGGCGAAGAACGCCCCGGCCAGGGCACCGACGATCAGGGTGAGTAGCAGCAGCTTCTTCATCGGAGCTTCCTCCTCTTGCAGCACCGCGGCGATCGGCAGTTTCAACCCGAATCTCCGCGGTGCGCTCGACGTTCGCCCGGCGAGCGGCACGCTGGCCCACACCCGGCGCTGAATACCATAACACTCTATCACGCCGGGAACCGCAGCGGCCCCCCCTTTGCGGCGTCTCTTTGGCGGCAAAGCGAATCGGAACAGGAACCGCCGGGCGCGCGGGCCAGGGGCACGGCTACGACTGCGGCGGCGCCGACTGCTCCAGCCTCGCCTCCTGGCGCGCCGCCAGCAGCAGTGCATCCGGCAGCGACTCCGACCCGGCGGGGGCCACCAGAGCCACGATGCCATCGACCGCGCCGTGGCGGAACTCGACCAGGTACGCGCCGATCTGCACGCCGTAGGACTCGCCGGCGAGATGCACGACGCGTGACTCGTCGCCGATGACCCGTGTCGCCGGCACCGGCTCCGCGCTCAGGTCGGGCAGACCGGCCAGGGTGCCCAGCTTGCCGAGATCCTCGTCCTCGATCTGCGCCGTGGCGGCGGAAAGATCGCGGTAGACGGCGGCGATCGAGATCACGGCGACACTGCCGCCCAGCTCTCCGCCGGTCTGACTGCCGAGTGCGCGCTGGAAGAGGACATGGTAAGAGCCGGCGAGCCCGTCGGCGCCGTTGCCGGAGACCGCGCCACGATCGGTGCTCTCAAAGTCGATCGGCACATCGTACGGCTGCAACACGAGCTGCGAGAGGGCGCCGGAGAGGGCGCCGCCCACGGGCAGCGGCGGCCCGGCAATCAGCGGCGGCAGCGGAAAGACCGGCGGATAGAAATTGAACGCGTCGTTCGAAAGGCCGCTGCCCAGCGCGTCGGCCTGCGGTGCGGGCGGCAGATAGACGTGCGTGCCGACGCCGCCGAAGCCGACCAGCGCGAGGGTCGCCGCGGTAAGCAGTGCCAGCGACCCGGCGCAGACGGTTCCGAGGCGCAGCGCCCGCGGCGTGTGCGACCAGGCAGCGAATGTCGCCAACCGCCGGCAGACCGGTGCGGGGATTACACGCCCCAGCCAGCTGCCGCGGCGTCGCCCGGGCGTAAACGCTACCGGATCGCTGCTCTTGCCTGCGCCGCCGTCCGTGCCCGACGTATCCGCAGCCAGAATGCCGGCCGTCACCTCGCCGGCATCGCCGTTTGCCTCCGGCGGGACCGAACCCGCCGCCGGGCGCCGGAGATAGTCGTCGGCAAGGGCTATGCTATCGTCTTGCGCCGTCTCAGCCGCCGAATCCGCCACACCACCAACTCACGCCCCAAGCGGGCGGCGCGGCGGCACGCCGCGTCCGCGGGCTGTGCCGCCAGTCGTTATTGTAGCGAAGAGTATCTGCAAACGCTGCCCGCCAGGGGATTACGGCGCGGCAGATTTCAGGCGATCGTCCTGCTTTTGCGCGAGCTTCGTCGTGGCGTCGATGCCGCCGGCCGCGGTGCCGAGCAGCAGCACGCCGGCCGTATACCGTCCTCGGCGCCAGAGGATGGCGTAACCGGAAAGATCCACGCCCTCACTCTGGCCCGTGACTTTGAAGGTGGTCGTTTCATCGCCCAGCTTCGGCCCGCCCGAAGCCGGCTGGAACTTCACGTCTGCACCCGTATCGGCGAATGCCGAGCTGGTGCCGGTCTTCAGCCCCGCGGACGCGGCGGTTGGATCGGTGTAGGCGTCGAGCGTGACCGCGGCGATCTGGATGCCGGCGCCGGTCAGATCGAGGTTGAGGAACGCCTCGTCATAGGTCGCGATGACGCCGGCTTGCCTGGTCAATTCGGTGCTCTCGTCGAGCTTCAGGTAACCCGTGCCAAGCTCCGCTTCGCTCAGCGCCGCGGCCGAGAGTTGCTTTTGTACGCCGGCATCGGGCGTCGCGCCGGAGCCGGCCGGCGGATTGCCCGCCGCGGCGGTGGTCGGAGCGGCCTGCGCGGGGCTGCTCGGTGCGGCCGAGGCCGCGGACGCGGAAATGTTCGCCGGGGCGGGGCTGCTCGCTCCCGCCGGCCCCGCCGCGCCGCCGTCATCCGTCGGCTCAGGCGCGGCGGTTTCCCCCGGCGCCACGGCGGTGTTCGCCTGCTGCTTGCCGCCGCTCCTGGTCAGCAGTACGGCCGTGCCCCCAGCAGCCACGAGGACGACGACCGCGGCCGCGATCGCGACGAGCAGCGTGCGGCGCCGGCGCGATGTCACAGCCGCCCTTGCGATAGGCGCCGGGGCGTGAGCCGGCGGCAGCGCCGGCGCGGTGGCCGGCGCGCCGAACGTGGTTGGCAGCGTGGCACTGGGGCGGGTGTCGGCCGCCTCCACCGCGCTCGGCGCGGCGCCGAACTGCCGCGGACGGGCAATATTGACCATGCCGGCGTCGTCTCCGGCCGGGCCGGCCACGCTTGCCGGCGGCACGACGGCCTCGCCGGCCAGCGCGGCGGCGAAGGCGGCGGCCGTGGCGAGGCGCTGCAGCGGATCCTTTGCCAGCGCTTGGCCGACCGCCGCATAGATCGCTTCGGGCAGGTTGGGGCGCTGTTCGCGCAGCGGCGGCGGCGGTTCGTAGGCATGGGCGAACAGCAGGTAGGCCGTATCACCACTGAAGGGCGGCTTGCCGGCCAGCAGGTTGTAGGTAAGCACGCCGAGGGCGTAGATGTCGCTGGCCGGGCCGACGCGCTCACCGCGCACCTGCTCCGGCGACATGTACTCCGGTGTGCCCAGCGAGGTGCCGGTGCGCGTGTGCGTGGTCTGGTCGATGGCGCGGGCGATGCCGAAGTCCATCAGCACCACGCGCCCGCCGGCTTCGAGCATAATGTTGGCCGGCTTGATGTCCCGATGCACCAGCCCAGCCCGGTGCAGGTAGTCGATCGCCGAGGCGAGGCTGCGAATGAGCGCGACCACCTGTGCCGGCGGCAGCGGTCCGCCGAGCAGCAGGCGCGCCAGTGTCGGCCCTTCGATCAGCTCCATGGTGAAGAAGGGCAGGCCGTCCGCTTCGCCTACGTCGTAGATCGTGGCGATGTTGGGGTGGCGCAGCCGGGCAATACCGCGAGCCTCGGCGACGAAACGCTGGCGGATTTCAGGGTCTTCGGCCAGGTGCGGCAGCAGCACCTTGATCGCTACCTCGCGTTCGAGCGCCTGATCGCGGGCGCGGTACACCGTGGCGAAGCCGCCCTTGCCGAGCGTGCCAAGGATCGCATAGCGGCCGAAGGCGGTGCCGGGATCTGGCATGGGCGCCTCTCGCCGGGGCGGCCGCTCGCCGCGGTCGGTTCCTACGGACTATGCGCAGGCAGCCGGCGCCGCGTCAACGCGCCGGTGGCCAGCGGCGGCGGGAGGGGACGGGGTCAGGGCAGATGTGCGCGCGCCGTGCTCACGCCGCGCTGCCAACGAGATTCCGAAGCTGGCTCCTTCTCGGCCCGCGACCGCTTATACTGGGGAAGAACCAGGCAGCGAGCGACCGCCGGATGGGTTGGAGGAAGCAATGGGCATCCTGAGCCGCATGTCGACGATCTTCAAGTCGAAGGTCAACCGGGCTCTCGACAAGGCCGAGAATCCGGGCGAAACGCTGGACTACTCCTACGAGCGGCAGCTCGAGCAGGTGCAGAACTTCAAGCGCGGCATCGTCGAGGTGACCACCGCAAAGAAGCGCCTCGAGTTGCAGTCGTCGCAGTTGCGCGCTGACGTGCAGCGCATGGACAACCAGGCCCGGCAGGCGCTGGCCGCGGATCGGGAAGACCTTGCCCGCACCGTGCTGGTGCGCAAGCAGGCGGCGCAGCAGCAGCTCGACGGCCTCGACCAGCAGATCACCGCGCTGAACGATCAGCAGCAGAAGCTGAGCGACGCGGAGGCGCGGCTCTCGGCCAAGGTCGAATCCTTCCGCACGCAGAAGGAAGTGATCAAGGCGCAGTACTCGGCGGCCAAGGCGCAGGTGAAGATCGGCGAGGCTGTGACCGGCATCTCCGAGGAGATGACCGACGTTGGCTCGGCGATCGATCGGGCGCAGAACAAGACGTCGCAGATGCAGGCGCGGGCGGGCGCGATCGACGAGCTGGTCAACACCGGCGTGCTGGCGGACGTGACCGCCGTGGGGGGCGGCAACGACGTCGACCGGCAGCTCGCACAGATCACGGCACAGTCCGGCGTTGACGACGAGCTGGCGAAGATGAAGGCGGAGCTGGGCGCTCCCGGTCAGCGGCCCCAGATCGGGCCGCCGGGCAGCCACTGAGCGCGCGGCGCGGAGAGGAGTTTTACCGCCTCGGCCCGCGCCGCGTCATCGTGTCTCAAACCTGCAGATGGCGCGCCGGCCGGCGCGCGGAGGTAGCGCGATGATCGTCCGCATTCAGGGCGAGGGGCAGTGGGAGCTTACGGGGTCGCAGCTCGACGAACTGGACAAGATCGATAACCAGATGCTGGAGGAGATCGACCACCAGGACGGCACGCGTTTCCAGCAACTGCTCGGGCAGATGCTGGGCTACGTCCGTACGAAGGGCCGCCGGCTGCCCACTGACGAGATCGTCGAATCCAACCTGATCCTGCCGCCCTCAGATGCCACGGCCGACGAAGTGAAGGCGCTGTTCACCGATGAGGGACTGATCTCGTCCGTCTGACCGGGCCGCGCGGCAAAGTCGGGCCGCACGCGTCGGCGGCTTCGCCATCCGACCCGCGGCGTGCGGCCGTCTGCCGAAGCCCGGTGCCCGCCCGTTCGCCTGTTCTCGCTGCAACCCCAAGCCAGGAGGCCGACACGAACCTTCTTCGTGTCGGCCTCCTGGCTTGGGAGATTGCTGCCGCGCGGATGCCTGTCAGATGGTTTCAAAACCGGCGTTCACGTGCGATCGCATCTCTGCAAGCGGGAACCCGAGCCGGTTATGAAACCATGTCTTAGTAGGGCATCGGCATCGGCCGCGGCATGGGCATCGGCATCATCGGGCTGACAATGCCAGGCCCGTAGCGCGGGGGAATGTACGGCTGCATCGTGGGCTGCACCGGCTGCGGAGTCGGTTGCTGAGTGGGCTGCGTTTGCGGCTGCTGCGTGGGCTGTGGCGCGGGGGACGGAGTCGGCGACGGGGTGGCCGTTGCCGCCTGGCCGCCCGGGGTGATCGTGATCTTGCCGCCCGCCTGCGACATCGCCCAGGCGCCCTGCCCCGGCTGCAACATCGTCGCTGGCTGGTACTGTCCGCTCGCCGGGTCGTAGGTCCACACGGCGTCGGCGCCGCTGACGAGCGCGGCTTCGGTGCCGCTCGGGTCGCCGACCAACTGCCAGGCGCCGGGCGCGGCCATGAAGCTGGCGGGCGCCGTGCTGCCGGCGCCGAGCGCCATGCTGCCGCCGTTGTCGCTCAGCAGCCAGTAGCCCTGGCCGGCCTGCGTCTGCTCGCCGGCGCCGAGCTGGACGTACATGTTCGACTGCGGGTCGAAGGCGAAGGCGGTGCTGTCGCCGAAGCTCGTGCCGCCGGGCGGGCCGACCAGGTTGTAGCCGGCGCTAAGGCTTGCGCTGCGTCCGCCGCTGGGCGCGGCGTTGGCGGGACTGCCGCCACCGGTATTGCCGCTGCTGCTCGGTGTGGCGGCCGTGCTGCCGCTGTTGCCGGCGGGAGCGGCCGCGGCGGTGACGGTGACCGTGCCGTGCATGGAGGGATGAATGCTGCAGTGATAGGCGAAGGTGCCGGCCGTGCTGAACGTCATCGAGAACGTTCGCCCCGTGGCCAGCGCCCCGGAATCGAAGCTGCCGTTGTCTGCGGTGACGGTATGCATGACGCCGGACTGGTTCTGTGTCCAGGTGACGGTGCTGCCGGCCGTGACGCTGACGGAGGCGGGCATGAAGGCGAAGCCGTTGATGCTGACCGAGGCGGTGTCGGCACTGGCCGGCAGGTTACCGGCGGTGATCGTCACGGCGGCGAGCAGCGCCACCGCCGCGCCGGCCGCCGCGCGCCGGTTGAGTCGAGTAAACACGAGTCCTCCTCTCGGGCTACCGGGGTGCGTGGGTGCGGTGGAGTGGCCGGGTGGATCCGGCCTACGCAGAAGGTACGCCCACGCTCGATGCGCAGATGCATCGCGGCCGTGGCAAAGCTGCGCCATTCTCGCGAAGCGCATTCGCTGCCCCTCCGGAGGGATGCGGTATGATCGTTGGCAGCACCGAGGAGCGCGACATTGAGCGCGACCGCCGCCGACGCCGCGACCGAGCTGCTGATCACCGAAACCTTCGCCAGCGTGCAGGGCGAAGGGCTGCGCGCCGGCACGCCCACGGCCTTCCTGCGGCTGGCGCGCTGCCCGCTGCGCTGTGCCTGGTGCGACTCGGCGTACACCTTTCAGGGCGGCGAGCGCGTGACGCTGGACGACGCGATCGCACGGCTCGCCGGCTTCGGGCCGCTGCCCAACGTGTGCATCACCGGCGGCGAGCCGCTGGTGCAGCGCCGCGCGGTGCAGGCATTGATCCCGCGCCTGTTCGCCGAGTTGCCGTCCCTGCAATCGATCGAGATCGAGACCTCCGGCTTTCTGCCGCTCTGGGCGGCGGAGCAACGCCTGCACTGGAATCTCGACGTCAAATGCCCGCTCTCCGGCATGGAGCGGCATAACCGCTGGCAGAACATCGACCTGCTGCGCGAGGGCGACGAGGTCAAGTTTGTCATCGCCGGCCGTGAGGACTTCGAGTATGCCGTGCGCGTGGTGCGCGAGCGGCTGGCGGCTTTGCCGGTGGTCAGCTACTTCAATCCCGCCTGGGGTCTGGTTGAACCCAGGGAGCTTGTCGCGTGGCTGCTCGCGGCCGGCCCGCCCAACACGCGCCTGGGCCTGCAGCAGCACAAGTACATCTGGGGCCCGGACGTGATCGGCGTGTAGGGGTTTAGGGAACAGAGAATCCGAAGAAGTAGAGGGCACGAATGACGACGACCCAGCTCGATGCCTTTGCCCCGGCGGCGGAGATGCTGGAATGGCTGCGCGAGCGGCGCGTCTCGGCCGAAGAGTTGCTCGAT
>DATGEL010000070.1 GCA_035310145.1 Dehalococcoidia bacterium | reverse complement strand
AAGCGCCCACCCCGCCGCCACTGCCAACGGCGGCCTGGATCAACAAGCCGGCGCCTCCGCGCGTGCAGGCGCCTGATGTAACGCAGACAATCCTTCCCTAATTCCCTGCGAAGGCTGTCTCAACAAGGTTGACAGGTTCCGCGACCGCCTTGTCGTAGGCGACGTCCGATGTGTACGGGCGCACGACGCGGGCGGCGACAGCACGTGAGACCGGCACGATAAAGCGCTCGAACGGCTCGGCCGGCGCGATCGGATCGCGTTGCAACAGCCGCTGGCGCAGCTCGCGGTCTTCCAACGATGCGGCAGCCATCGCGTTTCTCCTGGCCAGATCGTTGCGGCACGGCGTGCCCGCCGGCGTGAAGCGGATTCGGCGCTGGCGTAGTATCGCACACGGACAGGCAGCGTCACCGCGTCTCCACACCGAAGCGGCTGGCAACAGTATTGACATACGGCGCGGCGCGCATTAGTGTCCGCCGGAATGTTAGTCCAACATTCTGCCAACCAACCCGATGCACGCCGAGGAGGTGCTGCCGCAACGATTCACTGGAGGTCGTTTGAAGCTCGTGCGCCTGGCGCACAGATCGCATGGACGGGAGGACGTATGCTGGCCAGTCTACCCCTGCGTCGCACGCTGTTCGTCACCGGGCTGAGCGTGCTGCTCGCACTCGGCGTGAGCTGCAGCAGCAACAACAACAACAGCAGCGGCAACAAGCCGGCCAACTCCGGCGCGGCCGTCACCCAGGCGCCCGCGGCCAGCGCCGCAGCGGCTGCCACGAAGGCTCCCGCGGCCAGCGCCGCGGCCGCCGCCTCGGCAGCCCCCGCCGCCAGCGCGGCCGCCAACACCAGCGGCAGTCCCGCCGCCGGCGGCGTGCAGACCGTCGCCAAGACCTTTAATCCGCCCGGCGGCAGCGCTGACTGGCTGAGCGGCGCCTCCGGCTGCCACGGCGTGAAGGCGCCAGCAGGCGCCGAGGCGCCCAAGGCATCGGATACGGGCATCACGCCCACCGAGATCCATCTCGGCACCACACAGCCGCTGAGCGGCGCCGCCGTTGGCTACATCCCGATCATCAAGACGATGCAGGCCTGCTTCAACCAGGTGAACGCCGAGGGCGGCATCTACGGCCGCAAGATCAACATCACCGTCTACGATGACCAGTACATTCCGGCGAACACGGTGCCGCTGGTGCACAAGCTGGTCGAGCAGGACAAAGTCTTCGCCATCGCCTCGCTGCTCGGCACGCCGACGAACACCTCGGTGTTCGACTACCTGAACGACCAGAAAGTGCCGCAGATCTGGATCCTTTCTGGTGCACCAGCCTGGGGCGCCGACCCGAAGAGCCATCCGTACGCGATCGGCTGGCAGCCGGACTACGTCTCCGAAGGCAACGCCTACGCGACGTACATCCAGCAGAACCTCAAAGGCAAGAAGATCGGTATCCTCTACCAGAACGACGACTACGGCAAGGGCTATCTGCAGGGGATCACCAAGGTCATCGGCGATAAGGGCACGGCCGACAACCCGATCGTCGACGAAGAGGTATACGAGACCACGGCCTCCGATGTCAGCGGCCAGGTCACGAACCTCAAGGACAAGGGCGCCGAGGTCTTCATCCTGATCGCCATTCCGAAGTTCGCGGGTCTGGCCCTGAAGGCCGCCGCGGACCAGGGCTGGAAGCCCGCCATCATCCTCAACTCCGTGGCGCTCGATCCGAGCCTGAACGGCCTGGCGGGCGGACCGCAGAACGTGACCGGGGCGATCTCGGACCTGTACTACCACCAGTTCAACGAGAACGACCCGGCCGTCACCGAGGTCAAGGACTTTCTCACCAAGAATGCGCCCGACGTGCAGATGGCCAACTTCCCGATCTTCGGCTACATGATCGGGCAGACCTACGTCGAGACGCTGAAGCGGGCCGGCGTCAACCCGACGCGCGACTCGCTGATGCAGGCCGCCGAGTCGTTCCAGAAGTGGACGATTCCGCAGTTGCTGCCGGGCATCACCTTCAGCACGAGCTTCGATAACCGGCGGCCGCTGAGCTGCTTCAAGCTCGCCAAGGCGAACCCCGAAGGCAGCTTCGACCTCTTCGGGGATACCATCTGCGCCCACCAGTAGGTGCACGTCCTCCGGCACACCACGCAGGGCGGGATCCTGGCCGGGATCCCGCCCTTGCGCGTGCCGCCCGACGGCGCCCCTCAGGCCGCCTTCTGCCACCAGCTAATCTGGCCGTGCACGGCGCCCTGACCGATCTTCTTGATGCTCGAACCGTCCGGCGCCATCTGGTACAGCCCGTTCGTGCCGACAAAGATCACGCTCTGGCCATCCGCCGCCCACTCGAGGAAGGGCAGATCTTCGTTCAGGTTGGTCACGCGCTTCAGTCCGGAGCCATCGACGTTCACCAGCCACAGATCCCATGGCGCGCCGTGCGCCTGCGCGGCGGACGGCAGCAGCGGCCCCAGCAGGCGCGTGAGCAGCTTGCCGCCGTCTTTCGGCGCCGAATCGATCCGGCCGATACCGCCGCCCACGGCGGCGAAGATGATCTGCTTACAGTCGGGCGAGAGGCGCGGCGCGAAGAACGCCTGCATGCCCGTATTGCCATTGACGATCGCCTTGCCGTTCTGGCCGTTGCCGTCCGCCACCCAGACGCCGTACGAAGTGAAGTCCGTCTGGTTGAAGTTCACGTACGTGAGCTTGCTGCCGTCGCGGCAGAGGTCGGTGCTGTTGGCATCGACCGCAAGCGTTGTCACCTTGCCTGAAGCCACGTCGATCGAGCGCGCCTCGTAGGTCTGGCCCTGGTACTGGCCCTGGGCGTCGTACTGGGTGAGGAAGTACGAGTAGACGATCGCTTTGCCGTCCGGCGTCCACGAAGGCGATTCCAACTCGACGCCGGACTGCTCGTGCTTGAGCAGCAGGCGGCGGTTGCCGCCGGTGGCGTCGGCCAGGTAGAAATCGCTGCCCCAGTTCGCCGCCACGTTGCCGATGAAGGGCGAATCCAGGGCGTAGAGGTACTGCGTGCCGTTCGGCGACCAGGCCGGATAGGTCACGAACAGCCCCTCGGGCGCGGTGCAGAGCTTTGTCTCCTTGCCGCTTTTGACGTCGCGCAGATAGAGCGAGGCGTCGCGCGTGATCAGCAGGCTGCTGCCGGATGGCGGCGCCGCCGTCACCGGCCCTCCGCCCGCTTGCGAGCAGTCCACGGCCTGGGCCGAGACGTTCTCCTTGCGCTTGCCGCCGCCGCAGGCCGCGAGGACGAAGGCAGCGCAGAAGATCAGGATGACGGCGGCCGTTCCGGGGAAGCGTTGAACGCGGGCGCGCTGAAGCGCGCCGGATGCTGGCAACGTCACGAACGAGAGACTCCTGAAAGCCCGCCAGATCGGCGCAAGCGGCACTCGTGGGGCCGGCGCCACGATCGTAGGTTTCCGTCGCGCCGCGGGTCAAATTGACGGAGACGTGGCGGGCGTTGCCGAGGCCCGAGGAGCGGCTTGATCGCTGCAACCGTGTACGATACGAGCCGGCGCACGGAGTGAGGTGGCCGCTTCAGGGATGAGCGGGTGAGCGAGCTGCCGGGAACGCCCGGTATCACCGGCGCGGACGGCCCGATCCGGGGAAGCGGCGACTGGGCCGTGCTGCTGGCCGACGGCCGGCGACTGCTGCCCGCGGATTTCCGCTCCGGGCAGTTCGGCGCCAATCGCCGGGAATGGCGCGACGGCGAACGCGGGCTGCGCGTCACGTTCGAAGGCAACGACGGCTTCATGAGCGCCGGCGAGCGGCGCACGCTGACGCTGACCAATAGCGGTTCGGTCCCAATCGAGCTGGCTGAAATCCTTGTGTGGTGCGCCGAATCGCGGGTCGAAGCGCCGGGCCTGACATCGCCGGCGGGGCGGGCGGTGTGGCTGCACAGCCGCCAGATGAACGGGCCGGTGCTGAGCCATCGCTTCGCGCAGGGCGAGGCGCACCCGAGCTACCCCGCCAGCTACGTCCGCCGCTCCGCGCACGAAACGGCGTACATCAGCGCCTCGATGTCGCTTGATGCCGCGGTCGATAGCACGGCATCCGAGCTGCGCGGCTTCATCACGACGGCGCGGCAGTTCGGCGAGCTGCGCTGGCTCGTCTCGACGGACGAGAGCCAAACGCTGCGCCGCGAAGCTGCCTGCCTGCTCGACGGTTGGATCCTTCGGCCGGAAGAGAGCGTAAGCTCGGAGACGCTGCTCTACCTTCAGGGCGAAGACCCACTTCTCCAGACTGACGAGTACGCCCGCGCGACGGCCGCGGCGATGCAGGCCCGCGTGCCGCCGCGGGCGCCGAGCGGCTGGTGCTCCTGGTACTTCTACTGGAACCGCGTCTCCGAAGCGGACGTTCTGCAGAACCTGGCGGCGCTGCGACGCGAGCGCGGCGCCGTCGAGCTGGTGCAGATCGACGACGGCTGGCAGTCGACCACCGGTGACTGGCTCACGGCAAACGAGCGCTTCCCCTCGGGCATGGCGGCACTGGCCGGCCGCATCCGCGAGGCGGGCTTCACCCCCGGCCTCTGGCTGGCGCCGCTGGTGCTGCACAAGGACTCGCAGACCTTCCGCGAGCATCCAGACTGGGCGATCCGTAACCGCGACGGCTCGGTGCGCTTCTTGCAGACCTGGCTGGGCGAATGTGCCGCGCTCGACTGTACCCATCCCGAGGCGCGGGCCTGGCTGCGCAAGGTGATCGGCACGGCGGTCACCACCTGGGGCTACCCGTACCTCAAGCTCGACGCGCTGGTCTTCGCGGCGCAGGAAGACGCGCGCTACCACGAACCGAACACGACGGCGGCGATGAACCTGCGCCGCGGCCTTGAGGTCTGCCGTGAGGCCGCGGGCGAGGAGACCTTCATCCTCGGCTGCACCTGCCCCTTCGGCCCGGCCATCGGCCTCGTGGACGCCATGCGCGTGGGCCCGGACGTCGACGCGCTCTGGTTCAACGGCGAACGTCCCTCGGCCTTTCAGTCGCTGCGCATGACGCTGCCGCGCTGGTTCATGCATCGCCGCTTCTGGCGGAACGACCCGGACTGCCTGGTCGCCCGCGACAGGGCCGATTTGACGCTGGTGGAGACGCGCACGCTGGCCACCGGCATCGCCATCAGCGGTGGCAACGCCATGCTCAGCGACGATCTCGCCGCACTCAGCCCAGAGCGCCGCGCCCTGGCCGAGAGCGTGCTGCCGCCGTACGGCGTGGCCGCGCGCCCCGTGGACCTGCTCGAACGCGAATTGCCGCGCCTGTTCAGCTTCGAGCAGGAGGCGCCGCGGCAGGGCCGGCGGGTGGTGGCCCTGTTTAACTGGGAGGATGAGCCGCAAGCGATCGCGATCGACTTCGCGCAGCTCGGCGTCCCGGCGGGCCAGGGGCAGCACGTCTTCGAGTTCTGGGAACGGCTCTACCGCGGCGTGCTGCAGAACGGCGTGCCGGCGGAACGGATCGAGCCGCACGCCTGCCGACTCTACTTGCTTACCCCGGACGCGGGCCATCCCTGCGTCGTCGGCGCGGCAGCGCACACCAGCATGGGCGCGCTGGCCATCGCCGCCGAGCGCTGGGAGGCGCAGCGGCGCGAGCTGAGGATCACGCTGGCCCCCTCGTGGGAGCGGAAGGACAGCCTGTTCATCGGTCTGGGCGACGACCGCCGCGACGCCGGCTTCAGTGTAAGCGGCGCGACCGGCGCCGAGCGGGCCGGCGCGCTCTTGCGCATCGACGTTGATCCGGCGCTCTCGCGAGAGATTGCGATCGCCTTTGCGGGTTGATCGTTCATCCTTACGCGGCGTTGACCTGCCCGCCGCGCCCTCGTAGGCTCAGGCTGCGCGGGCGACGCCGTGCAGCGGTCAGCAAGGGGAGGAGGCAGGCTATGGCCCGCGAGCTGCCGCGATTCTTTTGGGTGCGCCAGAGCGTGCCCGACGACAGGCTCGGGGACATCGCCGCGGTGCTCAGCGCGGAGTTCTGCAAGCTCGACGGCCGTGTACGGCCGGGCATGAGCGTGGCGATCACGGTCGGCAGCCGCGGACTCTCGCGCATGGCCGAGTTGGTGGCGCTGGCGGTGCAGGAGTTGCGCAAGCGCGGCGCCGAGCCGTTCGTGATCCCCGCGATGGGCAGCCACGGCGGCGCCACGGCCGAGGGTCAACGCGAGATGCTTGCGGGCTACGGCGTGACCGAGGCGAGCGCCGGCTGCCCGATCCGCTCCTCGATGGACACGGTGCAGGTAGGCACCACGCCAAATGGCTGCCCCGTGCACTGCGACGCGCACGCCTTCGCCGCCGACGGCATTCTGGTCTTTAACCGGGTGAAGCCGCACACGATCCTGCGCGGCGAGCTGGGCAGCGGCCTGATGAAGATGGTCGGCATCGGCCTTGGCAAGCACGCCGGCGCCGCGGCGATCCACCTGCTGGACGTGGAGAAGGAGCTGATCCCTGCCGCCCGCCTGGCGCTGGCGCACGACCCCGTCCTGGCGGGGCTCGCCCTGGTCGAGAACGGCCTTGGCGAGGCGGCGAAGCTGGAAATCGTGCTGCCGGATGAGATCGAGGAGGCCGACAAGCGGCTGCTGACGCTCGCCCGCTCCTACCTGCCGCAACTGCCGATCGAGCCGCTCGACGCGCTGATCGTGCGGCAGATGGGCAAGAACATCTCCGGCACCGGCGTCGATCCGAACGTGGTCGGTATGCATCGCCGCCTCGGCGGTGAGCCGGACCACGCCATCCGGTATGTCGCCGCCCTGGACCTGACCGAGGAGAGCCACGGCAACGCCACCGGCGTGGGCATGCTGGACCTGATTACCGAGCGGCTGCGCGCCAAGATCGACTGGGAAGCCACGGCGATGAACTGCATCACCTCGGGCTTTCTCGGCGGCGCCAAGCAGCCGCTGGCGCAGCGCACGGACCGCGAGCTGTTCGAGCTGCTGGCCTCGCTGATCGATGGCGCCCCGCGCATTACGCTCAGCAACGATACCGCGCACCTTTCGCGGATGCTGCTCTCCGAGGCGCTGTTGCCGGAGGCCATGGACGATCCACGGCTGACGGTTCTCGGTCAACCTTGCCCGCTGGTCTTCGACGCCGAGGGCGCGCTCGCGGCCGGCTGAGTATCCCGCAGCCCTGTGCGCGGTACCTGGGTCGGCCGCGCCGCCTTCGCATGGTCAACCGTCGGCGCATGCTCCGAGCTCTGCTCGCGTCGCGTCTCCCGACTTTATGTGCAACAAGCATGCTTGACGTCGTCACGGCGGCTTCGGTGTTGCTGGCCGCGCCCGGCACAGGCTACGGTGATGGCCAGTCGGTTGTTGGACGTACACGCTGCAAGGGGCCGGAGTCTATAAATTCATGTGCCGTCAACCGGCCCGCTTTCTATTCCAACTCCGCCGCAATATCGTCCTCGAAGGCGATCTGCAACTGGCGGAGCTGGAACTCAGTGCCTTTCTGCCTGGCGCCGTTGTCGGCCTGGATGGCCTGGCCGCGGCCGCCATGACGTGGCCGTCGCCGCGCACCCCACGCGGCTTCGGCGCGCCGGGCAGCCACGGCCGGCTGAGCGGCCGCCAGGGCTACGCCGCCGACGGCTTGGTCGATCTGCTGCCGGTGCTGATCCGGCGACTCTCGTTCGTGCAGCGCATCTACTGCCTGACCGACGACACGGAGCATGCCCGCCGACTGCGTGCACCCCTTGAGCAGAGCATCGCTCCGGTCATCACCTGGGACGCCGTCGGCGGGCAGCTCGTTATTCAAGCGATACCGCACTACGCCCTGATCGAGTTCTCGCAGGTCGTTGCCCGCCACTCGTCCGGCCCGGCGGAGATGAAGCGCAACCTCGACGCGCTGCTCGCGGCTCTGCTCGGCCGGACCGCCGACCGGCGCGCGATCCAGCTTGCCGAACAGGCGCTGGCGGCCGGCCCGACCACCGCGCACCTTTCGCACGACATCCACTACTACAAGGCCAAGTTCTTCCCGCGCATGGTGCGCTCGCTGTTGAACGTCTGCTCGCTGCGCCTTGGACCTGGCCAGCAGCGGGCGATCGACAGTTTTGCGGGCAGCGGCACGACGTTGCTGGAGGCGTCGCTGCTCGGCATCCCCAGCGTGGGCCTCGACCTCGACCCGCTCTCCGTCATGATCGCCAGGGCCAAGCAGGAGGCGCTTCGCCTCGACGCGGACGATTTCGCGGTGCAAACCGCCGGCGTGCTCGACGCCATCCGGGCGCAGAGATCGGGCCAGCTTAGCCTGTTCGACCGGCTGGCGGCAGCGCCCGAGGAAGACGTGGTCTTCCCGGCCTGGCTGATGAAGAACCGACGGATGAACGCGGCCATCGCCGCCGACCTCAACCGCGAGATCCGCGCGGTCCGGGCCGGCGTGGCGGCCGGGGCGCCAGAGATCCAGAACATCCTGCGTGTCCTGATGTCGGACGCGATCGCGCGGAAAATCCGCATGCGCTTTCTCGGCACGGGCGTCGGCCGCTTCGCCCTGACCTTCGCCGTCACCTCCATGGTCAAGCACTTCAGCACGGCGCTCAGCGAGTACGTCAAGGTGGCCGCGACCTCCGAGTGGCTGCGCGAGACGCTGCACATGGAACTTGCCGAGGCGCAGGTCGTGAGCGCGGACGCACGGCGCATTCCCGACGACCTCGGCCAGTTCCAGATCCTCGTAACCTCGCCGCCCTACCTACCCGCCTCAAGCGGCCGCGAAAGCTACGCAAAGGCAAGGGCGCCGTCGCTGATCGCGCTGGGTATGCGCCGGCACGACGATGTCGACCTGCTGGTAGACGAGACGATCGGGTCGATGGACGGCGCGGGCGCCGACCTCGAGCACCTGCGGCCCGAGGAACGAGCCGTCGTCGATTGGCTGGCGGCCGACGAGCTGCGGGCGATCAAGGCCGCGCCGACCGCGCGCTACTTCCTCGACATGCGCGCCACATTTGCCGAGATGCGGCGCGTGCTCTCGCCGGGCGCGCTGGCCGTGGTGGTGAGCGGCAAGCAGAGCACCTTCTAACAGTTCTCCAGCCGAACCGCGCTGCAGGTTGTGCCCGCGGCGGAGATCCTGGCCGCGGAGGCGTGTGACGCCGGCTTCGCCGTCGAGTCGCTGATCGACGTGCAGCTCACCAAGTCCAACCGCAACGCCCGGCCGCGATCGCTCGACGAATATTACGAGACGCTGATCGTGCTGCGGCAGCCCGGCGCCGCGCCGTAGCCCGCGCTAGGGCAGCCCGTTGCGGCGGCAGATCGCCGCGTAGAATTCGGCGCTGGGCTTCGCGCGGCGCACGAATGTCTCGCGGTCGACGGCGATCAGGCCGAACTTCGGGCCGTAGCCCAGCGTCCACTCGAAGTTATCCATTGCACTCCAGTGGATGTAGCCCAGCACCCTGGCGCCGTCCGCGATCGCGCCGTGCAGAGATCTGAGCGCCTCGCTGATGAAGGCGATGCGCCGCGTATCATCCTCCGTGCCGATGCCGTTCTCCGTCACGAGCACGGGCTTGCCGGTGCCCGTCCAGGCCTCGCGCACCGTAGCGCCGAGGGCGTTCGGCCAGAACTCGTAGCCCATCTGCGTCGTTTCCACGCCCGGTTCCGGCGCCAGCGTGCCGCCCGCGGCGATCCGCGCCCGCGTGTAGGTCTGCACGCCGATGAAGTCCGAGGCGTCGCCCTTCGCGGCTTCGAGGTAGATGTCGTGGTTCTGATGGCGGATGCGGGCGGTACGCTCCTCGCCGCCCTCCAGCGCCTGGTACTCCGTCATCGCGAGACAGACCCCGACCTTCGCCGCTCCGGGACCGGACTTGAACGCCTCCAGCGCGGCGGCGTGGGCGCCGATGAAGTTCTGGTCCACCTGCTCGCGCAGCGCGTTATCGCGTTTGCCGGGCGGGAACTGGCCGGCCTGCCAGCCGATCCGCGCCACGATGTTGGGTTCATTGAGTGTGCAGACCCAGGGGATCGCCTCGCCCAGCGAGCGCGAAATGCGCTCGGCGTAGCGGCGGAAGTAGGCGATGTTCTCGCCGCGCTCCCAGCCGCCGCGGGCGGCAAACCAGCGCGGCGAGGTGAAGTGGTGCAGCGTGACCACGGGCGTGAGGCCGTTGCGCCCGCACGCGTCGATCACGCGGCGGTAGTAGGCGAGCGCGGCGTTGGAAAACTCGCCCTCTTCTGGCTCGACTCGCGCCCACTCGATCGAGAAGCGAAACGCCTTCTGTCCAAGCCCAGCCAGCAGCGCCAGGTCGTCATCATAGCGGTGCAGGAAGTCGCAGGCGTCGCCGGATGGCTCGCGGCAGGGACTTTGCGGATCGTGTTCCCACGCCCACCAGTCTGAGTTCCAGTTGCCGCCCTCGATCTGGTGCGCGGCCGTCGCCGTGCCCCAGATGAACCCTTCCGGGAAGTTCATCGCCGTCCTCCTGAAGCACGATCACGCCCCCGCCGCGCCCATCGAAGCCCCGGGGCGCGGCGCAACAATCGCCGGCCACGCCGAACCCGCCTGAGTTCAGCGCCCAGGCCCGCGGCGGCTCGCCCCGCCGCGATGGTGTCTGCGGCGACGACTATGGGCTGCGCCCCGGCTGCTCCGACCGCATGCGCAGCCAGCCGCGGCCGCCCTCGTCCAGCACCAGCTCGACGTTGCTGCCCGTCTGCAGGAAGCGCAGCCGATGCCGGCCGCCGCGCATACTGCGGATGCGCTGGCGCAGCGGCACGGTTGTGCGCAGATCGTTGAGCCAGAGGTAGTGCCCATCGATGCGCAAACAGCAGGCCGCGTTGCGCGCCGGGGCATCGCCGTCGTAGAAGACGATCACGCGGCGGCCATGGATCACCGGCCGCAGATTGCGCAGCTCCTGCAGCTCGGAAACCGGCCTGTGCGGAGCGGTCCAGGCGGGTCCAATCGCCATCACTGCACCGTCTACGCGAGCGCTGCGGGCGCAACGCGTCGGCACACAGTATAACGGAGGCAGAGGCCGCGGCCAGTGCGGAGATCGGACACCGAAATGAGCGTTGAACAGCTGGCCGACAGCGCGGGGCCACTCACGGCAGCCGACCTGATGGCCGTCGCCATGGCGCGGCTGCTGCGCGACGGCGAGCGCGTCTTTCACGGCGTCGCCTCGCCCTTGCCGATGGTCGCGATCCTGCTGGCGAAGCGGCTGCACGCGCCGAACCTCGTCTACATCAACATCGCCGGCTCGATCGACCCGGCGCCGCACCACCTGGCGAAGTCCAGCACGGCGCCGGCCCTGCTTCCCGGCAGTGCGACGCAGTTTACGCTGGCGGATTTGTTCGACCTTTCGGCGCGCGGTGGACTCGACACGGCCTTTCTCGGCGGCGTGCAGATCGACGGCGCGGGCCGCATCAACATGAGCGCGATCGGCGAGTTCGCCCACCCACGAGTGCGGCTGCCGGGTGGCGCCGGCAGCGCCCTGATCCTGCCGACGGCGCGCCGCACGATCCTCTGGCGCACGCAGCACACGCCGCGCAGCCTGGTGGAGCGGCTGGATTTCGTCACCGCCGCCGGCCACGTGGACCGTCTGGTGACGCCGCTCTGCGTCTTCCGCAAGCAGGGAGACGGCTTCGTGCTCGAGGGACTGATGCCTGGTGCAGCGATCGAGACGGTGCGGCAGCAGACCGGTTTCGCCTTCGCATCTGCAGACCCCGCCCCTATGCTGCCGCCGCCGAGCGCCGCCGAGTTGGCGGCGCTGGCCGAGGTCGATCCGGAGCGCGTGCGCGAGGTCGAGTTTCACTGAAGCCCAACGGCGAGGGGGACGACGTACGAGCCGTGGCGCGGCTGCCAGGTTCGCGGCGCCCGCGGCGCGCCTGAAGATCCGCCGCGGCGTGATCGGCGGGCGCAGCCGGCGTTCACACCAAAGTTCTGCGCAAATAGCGCCCCGCGATCGCTGCAAAACCGCCGCGTAGGTCTACGCTAAGAGACGAACGGATGCTCCGCGACTCAGCGTTTGTGGGCCGCGGTCTAGCTGGGTTCCGCAGGGAGGTGCCATTGTGGTCATCCTGGTCGTTCTCCTGATCGTGCTCGCGGTCATTCTGGTCTTCGGCGTGCTGCCCAGCCTGCGCATCTCGCAGGAGTGGGAGCGCAAGGTGGTGCTGCGCCTCGGCCGCTTCGCCGGCGTGCGCGGGCCGGGCGTGTTCATCCTCCTGCCCTATATCGAACGTACGCCGTTCACGATCGACATGCGCACGATCACCTCGCCGCTGAAGGCCGAGCAGACGCTCACGAAGGACGGCACCTCGGTCACCGTCGATATGATCGTCTTCTGGCGCGTGGTCAACCCTGAGTGGGCGGCGATCCGCGTGGCGAACTACGCCTCGGCCGTGCTCGGCGCCTGCCAGGCGGGCCTGCGCGACGTGATCGGCCGCACCAACCTGGCCGAGCTGCTCTCCAACCGGCAGCAACTCGACACCTACCTCGCGGGGCTGCTCGATGCGCAGACCGAGGCGTGGGGTGTCAAGGTCGAGTCGGTGCAACTGCGCGACATCCAGATTCCGGCGAGCCTGATCGACGCGATGAGCCGCAACGCGCAGGCCGAGCGCGAGGCCGCCGCCCGCGTGCTGCTGGCCGAGAGCGAGAAGAAGGTCGCGCAGAACTTCGCCGATGCGGCGCGCATCTACGAGACGGATCGCAACGGCATGCAGTTGCGCGGCATGAACATGCTCTACGAGGTGATGAAGGCCGGCAACGGCACGGTCATCCTGGTGCCCTCGTCCGCGCTCGACTCGATGAACGTCGGCGGCCTGGTCAGCGTGGCCAGCACCGCCGCGAACGGTCGGTAGCAAGGGCGGCGCGGCCCGCGTCCGCGCCTATGGCATCGGCGCAGGCGCGGGGCGCGCGGTCTCGCGCTCCAGCGTCTCCGTCGGCATCTCAGGCGTCACCGTGCCGTTGCTGTTGTGGGCAGCGGGGGACAGCACGGCGCCGGCTGACTCGGCGCGGCCGCGGCCGCGGCGCAGGGTGGCGCAGAAGGGGCAGGCCACCCATGAGTAGCTAAGCGGGCGGGCGCAGTTGGGGCAGGGCTCCTTGAGCTGCGTGGTGCAGGACGGGCAGACGATGTAGTCGTCCAGCACGCGACGGTGGCAGGTGGGGCAGCCCTTCTGGTCTTCCAGCTCCTGCAGCAGCGCTTCTTCTTCGAGCGTGCGCTCGTAGGCTTCGGCCAGCGTCAGTTTCGGGCGCAGAATGAGGTAGAGCCAGAGGCCGGGCAGGTTGAAGACCAGCACCATGAAAACCGAGAGCGCATGATAAAACGGATCGCGGCTGCGGTCGCGGATGTCGCGGTAGACCCAGATCAGGCCCGCGGCCCACAGGACGACGATGTAGGTGATCAGGATCGCCGCGGTGTATTTGACCGTATCCTGCCAACTGCCGCCCGGCCACGAGACGGCCACGGGCCAGACCATGCCGGGGACCAGGTTCGCCATGCCGCTCCTCGCTCCAGCCTTCGCGATGCCGCGTCTCGCACGATTATAGCAGCCGTACGGTTGACGAAACAGAAACGATCGCCGTCAGCGGTCACATCCGTTATATCATAACAGCATGAGCAACTTCACCGCCGGACTGAACCCCCGCCAGGCCGAGGCCGTGACCGCGGTTGGCGGCCCTGTGCTGATCCTCGCCGGCCCCGGCAGCGGCAAGACGCGCGTGATCACGCACCGCATCGCCTATCTCGTGGCCGAGCGCGGCGTGAAGCCCTGGCGGATCATGGCCGTCACCTTCACCAACAAGGCCGCCCGCGAGATGCGCGAGCGCGTCGATGCGCTGCTGGGCGAGGCGGCGCACAGCCTCACGCTCGGCACCTTCCACGCGATCTGCGCCCGCATCCTGCGCGTGGACGGCGGCGCCATCGGCATCGACCGCAACTTCTCGATTTACGACGACGCCGATCAACTCGGCGTGGCCAAGCGCGTCTTCTCCGAGCTGGGCGTGGACCCGAAGCAGTTCAGCCCACGCGCCGTGCTGGGCGCGATCTCGCGCGCCAAGAATGAGCTGCGCGACGCCGACGAGTACGCGCGCGCCGCCGGCTCCTATTTCGAGGAGGTCGTGGCGCGCGTCTACCGGCGCTACCGCGACTACCTGCAGGCCGAAAACGCCGTCGACTTCGACGACCTGCTGATCCGCACCGTCGATCTCTTCACGGGAAGTCCGGAGACGCTGGCAAAGTATCAGCAGCGCTACGTGCACGTGCTGGTGGACGAGTTCCAGGACACGAACGTCGTGCAGTACGTGCTGGTACGCGAGCTGGCGCGCGGCCACAACAACCTCTGCGTCGTCGGCGACCCGGACCAGTCGATCTACCGCTGGCGCTCGGCGGACATCCGCAACATCCTCAACTTCGAGCAGGACTTCGCCAACACGAAGGTCGTGCTGCTGGAGCAGAATTACCGCTCCACCGGGACGATTCTCGAAGCGGCGCAGGGCGTGATCAGCGCCGCCGACGACCGGCCGGAGAAGGGGCTCTGGACGGAGAACGAGCACGGCCTGCCGGTAACGGTCTTTGAGGCGCAGGACGACGAGGGGGAAGCCGCCTACGTGGTGCGCGAAATCATGTCCGGCTTGCGTTCGGGCCAGCATCCGGGCGATTACGCGGTGATGTACCGCACCAACGCGCAATCGCGCGCCGTCGAAGAGGCGCTGGTGCGCTCCGGCATCCGCTACCGGCTGATTGGCGGCACGCGCTTCTATGACCGCCGCGAGGTCAAAGACCTGCTTGCTTATCTGCGGCTGATCAACAACCCGCGCGACAGCGTCAGCCTTGCCCGCGCGATCAACACGCCGCCGCGCGGCATCGGCCCCGGTACGCTCAACGAACTGTCGGTCTGGGCAAACGCGCTGGGCGTGCCGATGTACCACGCGTTGCAACTGCTGCTGGCGCACGACCTGGGCTCTGGCGAGGCTGCACTGGACCGCCCGCCGCCCTTCAGCGGCCGCGCCGTGCGCCCGCTGCTGCGCTTCATTACCCTGCTCAACGACCTGATCGAGCTGGCGCAGCGGGAGCCGGTGGCCGACCTGCTCAAGGAGCTGCTGGAGCGCATCGACTACCGTCGCTACCTGCTCGATGGCGGCGACGACGGTGAGGATCGCTGGGCCAACGCCGCAGAGCTGGTGAACCTCGCCAGCCAGTACGACGCCGAGGCGCTGGATGTGGCCCGCGACCTCGACGCCGACGACGAAGCGCCCAAAGAGGAGATCCAGCGCACGGCGCTCGCCGCGTTCCTGGAGGACGTGGCGCTCGTCTCCGACGCCGACGAGGTCGACCAGCGCCAGGACGCGGTGACGCTGATCACGCTGCACGCGGCGAAGGGGCTGGAGTTTCCGATCGTCTTCATCCTCGGCGTCGAGGAGAACCTGCTGCCGCACGTGCGTTCGCTGGAAGACCCCGAGCAGATGCAGGAGGAGCGGCGGCTGTTTTATGTCGGCATCACGCGGGCGCGCGAGCGGCTGCACCTGTCGCACGCCATGCGCCGAGCGGCCTGGGGCACGGCCGCCTTCAACGATCCCTCGCGCTTCCTGCGCGACATCCCGCCCGCCGTCACGACAACGCGCAGCCGCGCGGAGGGCCATCTGGTCAGCCGCGCCGCCACCCTGCGCCGGCAGCTCGGCGCGGCGCCAAACGTCGCCGTGGCGCCCGCGGCTGCCGCGCAGGCGGGTACGAACGGTCAGGCTGAATCCGCCTTCCAGCCGGGCGACCGCGTACGCCACGCCAAGTTCGGCGAAGGCATCGTGGTGAGCGCGGCGCCGCGGGGCGAAGACTTCGAGGTCACGGTGGCCTTCAAGGGCAACTTCGGCGTGAAAAAGCTGCTGCAGAGCTTCGCGCCGCTGGAGAAGGTCTTCGCCTGAGGCGCGGCGGCCGGCGCGTATCTCCGATTCCGCCCGCGCGTGAACAGATGACGAGAAATGCCACGCTCACGGCGCTCACCACCGGCCTGCCGCACCGGGTCGCCGCCGGCGCGCCCTTGTGGCTGCGCCCCGCGCAGGCTCAGGACTGGCTTTCGACGCACGGGCTGCGCATCCTGGTCATCGTCGTCGCGCTGGGCGTCGTGCAACTGCTGATCCGCCGCCTGGCGCCGCATGCGATTCAGCGAGCGATCTTCGCCGGCCTGCCGGAGGGCGTTCCCGGCGAGCGCGAGAAGCGCGCCCGCACGCTCAGCGGTGTCACCGTCAAGGTCAGCGGGCTGGTGCTGTTCTTCATGGGGCTGTTCATGGTGCTGGAGGAGCTGGGCTACAGTCTCACGCCGGTCGTCACCGGCATCGGCATCAGCGGTATCGCCATCGGCCTCGGCGCCCAGGGACTGGTGAAGGACACGATCAACGGCCTCTTCATTCTCGGCGAGAACCAGTTTCGCCAGGGCGACTACGTCACCGTCGCCGGCGTCTCCGGCACGGTCGAAGACATCAATCTGCGCCGCACCCTGCTGCGCGACATCGACGGCACCGTCCATACCGTGCCGAACGGCGCAATTCAGATCGCCAGCAACCATACGCGCGACTACTCGGGCGTGAATATCCTTGTGTTGATCGCCCTCGGCGCCGATCTTGACCGGGCGCTTGCCGTGGCCGAGCGCGTGGGCAACGAGCTGGCCGCCGAGCCGCGCTTCGCCGCCGATATCGTCGAGCCGCCCCATCCGGCCCGCATCGAGTCGATCGACGAGAAGGGTGTTACTCTGCGCGTGCTGGGCCGCGTTCGCCCCGGCCGCGCCGGTGCGGTCACGTTCGAATACCGCCGGCTGCTGAAGCTGGCGCTCGATGCCGAAGGCATCCGCTACGCGCCGGTCGCCGCGCTGGCGCCGGAGCAGAGTTCGGCCGCGGGTGCGGCGGGAAACGTCGTTGCGCCGGGTTCCCAGCCGGCCGCAGCGCCACCAGGCGTCGCGCCCGAGCGTCGCAACAGCCGCGATTCCGGGCCGCTTCCCGTTGAGCGCCCGACTTCGACGGACGCCTCACCCGGCAGGCACACTGACTCGTGATCGTCGCCGCCAGCCGGCGCGGCGCCTGCTTCGGCGTGCCGGCGTGTACGGAACACACGTGCCGCGACGCTGTCGCCACGTGCGAGGTCTGCACGACCTTGCGAGGCAGACGGGCGATCGATCGGCGCTATAGTGTTTGGGTGACTGGCAGCCAGGTAAAGGCGGCGAGCGATGCACGGATTCGCGGGCGGCAGCGGCACGGGCGCAAGCTGGCAGGCGGCGCTGGACACCGCGCTCACTGGAATCGAGGCTGGAGGGCGAGCCGACATCGCCTTTCTCTTCGCCCACTCGGCCTTCGCGCCGCACTACGCCGAACTGGTGGCCGCGGCATGGGAACGCATCGACCCTCGACACCTGATCGGCTGCTCCGGCCAGGGCGTGATCGCCACCAGCCGCGAGATCGAGCGTGAACCGGCCATCTCGGTCATGACTATCTCCTGCCCGAACGCCGAACTGACGCCGCTGCGCCTCGAAGACGCCCGACCGAGCCTGCCGGGCGGCCTGGCGCCCATGACGGCATGGCTGGTCTTCGCGGACCCGTTCAGCGTCGATGGCGAGTGGCTGCTTGAGCGCTTCGCCGCCGCATCACCGGCACCGCCCGTGATCGGGGGCATGGCGTCGTCGTTACACGGACCGGCGGAGACCGCGGTCTTCCTCGACGGCGCGGTGTACGAGGACGGCACAGTTGCGCTGGGGCTTGGCGATGGTGTCGCCATCCTGCCGATCGTCTCGCAGGGCTGCATGCCGATCGGGCAGCCGTGGATCGTCACCGGCGCACGGGAGAACCTGATCGAGACGATCGCCGGCCGGCCCGCGGTGGAGGTCCTGACGCAAACGCTGCGTGAGCTCGACGAAGAGACGCGTGCCCGCGCCCAGTCAAACCTGTTGCTGGGCCTGGCGATGGACGAGTACCGCGACCAGCACGGCATCGGTGACTTCCTGGTCCGCAACCTGCTCGGCTACGAGCCCAAAACCGGCGCCATCGCCGTCTCGGCGCTGCCGCGCGTTGGTCAAACGGTGCAGTTTCAGTTGCGCGACGCGCGTGCCGCAACGGAGCACCTGCGCCTGCAACTGGAGGCGGCCGGGGCGCGGCTCGGCGGCTCGCGCCCGGGAGCGGCGCTGCTCTGCAGCTGCAACGGCCGCGGCGCCCAGCTCTTCGGGCCCATCGATCACGATCCGGTGGCCATCGCCCGCGAGCTGGGCGACGTACCCGTTGCCGGCCTCTTCTGCAACGGCGAGTTCGGTCCGGTCGGCACGCACAACTACCTGCACGGCTTCACGGCCACGATCGCGCTGTTCACGCGCCCGGGCGAGAAACCGGCATAGTTTGTCCTCCGCCACGCCGAAACACGAATCTCCGGGAGGCCTGCGGCGGAAAGACGGCGTGCGGCCCAGGCCCTCACCCCCGACCCCTCTCCCAATCCTGGGAGAGGGGGGATCGGATGCCGCGCCTTCAGCCTCAATCATCCGTATCAAGATCTCCCCTTCCCCTAGAATTGGGGGAAGGGGTCGGGGGATGAGGGCCCGGCTCACGCCTACGCGCGGGCCAGCTGCTTCGTGCGGCGCGCGGCGCCGCCGTTCTTCGCGGGCGCCGCCTCCGGTGCTCCGCGGCTGCTCGCGGCCTGCGCCGCAGCGTCGCGCAGCTCGGCGAACGAGGCTTGCAGGCATTCGGCGAAGACCCATGGGTCGGGCACCTGCTTCGGGTCCACCGTCGTGCCCATCGTCAGCACCTGGTTGTAGCTGAGGATGGCGACGAACAGCCCGATGTTCGAGGCCAGCGGGCCGAGCGGATACCAATGCAGCAGCTTCTTGCCGGCGAGGTAGAGCGGGATCTGTGGCCCCGGCACGTTCGTCGAGACGGTATTGAGCAGCGTGTTCGGCACGTCGAACTGACTGGCGAACGCCTGCCAGGTGGGCGGCACGTTGCGGGCGAAGTCGGTCAGCGCGAAGAGGCCAGCGGCCTGGCCGCCGGTCTTCAGCCGCTCCATCGCCTGGCGCTCGGCGTTCAGGCGCTCCACCGGGTCTTTGATGCCGACGTAGAGCGGCGCGAACATCATCGAGACAAGATTGCCGAGGGCGCCCTGCTCTTCGGGCCGGCGCATCGAGACGGGACACATGGCGCGCAGCTCGATGCCGATTGTCGGGTAGTCGTGCCGCTCCAGATAGCGGCCGAGCCCGCCGGCAAGCACGGCCAGCACCACGTCGTTCACCGTGCCGCCCAACGTGGCGCGGATCGCGCGCACTTCGCTGAAGGAGAACTGCGCCCAGGAGAACTGCCGTTCGCCCGAAAGCGGCCCGTTGAAGGGCGTGCGCGGCGCCGGCTGCATCAAGAAGGGCATCGACGTGGTGATCGCGTTGGTGATCTGCTCTGCCCGCCGGTTCAATTCCTGCGGCCGGAACAGGCGGAAGCTTTCGTCGGTCCAGGACTGCGCCGTCTCCGTCATGCGGTCGCGCACCGCATCCTGCAGCAGGGTCAGCGGATCGGGCTGGGGTCGCGGCTCCCAGGGAGCGGCGGGCGGCTCCGGCGGCGCCGCGTCGGCAGTGAGTTCGTGCATGATCATCGTCAGGTCAACGCCCGAGACGCCATCGACCATGGCGTGGTGCACCATCGAGAGCAGCATCGTGTTGCCGCTCTCGTGGCCGTGGAGCACGATCAGCTTCCACAGCGGATGGGCGCGGTCCAGTACCTGGGCGAAGAGGCGGCCGGCGCCTTCCGAGAGGGCGCGATCATCGCCGGGCTTCGGCAGCGTCGCCTCATCGATGTGCTGGCGGATGTCGAAGGCCGTGTCGTCTTCCCAGGTCGGATGGTTGATGCCGAACGGCGGGAAGACGACCTTCTGGCGGTAGCGCGGCAACTGGTGCAGCCGGGCGTTGAGCACGTCGATCACGTCTTGCCGCGTAAGCATGCCTTCGTAGACGCCGACCGAGCCGACGTGCATCGGCTGGTTCGCCTTCTCGACATAGAGAAAGGAAGCGTCCAGGGTGGTGAGGCGGCGATTCGTCGGCTGCGCCACGGCATTCACTCCGTTCAGATGCTCAGACTGGCTTGCGCTTCCCCATCGGGCAAGGCCGGCCGGTGCCCCATTCTACGCCCCTGGATGCGCCCTAGCCGGAGCCGGGCAGGAAGAAGCGGCGGAACTGCTCCTCGGTTTCGAAACGCGGCACGTTGCCCGCCTCCGGGTCGAGCGAGCGCCATTCGCGCTCGAAGCGCTCGAAGCTGAGCGGCGTCAGCCAGACCGCGCCGGCGGGTTCATCGGCGCGGTCGAAGGCGAAGCGCTGCGGCGTGTCCTCGGTAACGTCGAGCACGGTGTAGGTGCGCGAGCCGCGGTCGTCCTCCCAGTGGATCACGACGCGGCCGTCCCAGTCCTGGCAAAGCAGGATCGGGCGCACGGCCACGCCCTCCGGCCCGCGCTCGCTCTCGACGAACAGCACGGCGCGTTCGCCGGCCGGTCCGGCCACGACCGGGGTGTAGGTGCGCGGATAAGCAAGGGCGCGAAGATCGTCAATCGTCGCCATAGCCGCTGCCCCCACGTCCTTCGATTCGTCTTCCGAACTGCCCCTCGCCGATCGCGCGTCTCGCTTCTCCGTCCTCCGGAGTCGGCGACGAAACGCATTATCTCGGATCAGCGGTGCAGATCCGGCTCGCTCTGCGTCGCCCGGGTGCGCACGGTGAACACGCCGTCGCCGCTGAGCACGCCGCCACGGGCGAACAGCCGCCCGTGCTGCCAGTTGGAGAGACCCAGCTCCGGCCGCCGCAGCGCATACTGCCCATCCACCCAGCGGGTGAAGCCGTCGGAGACGAACGGCGCATCGACCGCCTGGTAGAACCACGCCTGCTGCACCGCATCGGCCGCGATCAGGCTGGCGACGAGGCGCGGGCTGTGCCGGTTGAACAGCGCCACGGCCTCGGCCACGTTCTCCACGACGATCAGGGTGACTTCCGGCGTCTCCTCCCACTCCCATTCGCGGCCCAGCTCGGCGGCGTCGAGCAGCTCCGCCAGCGGTTCTTCAACATCGCCCTCGGCGCGGCGCACCAGCGTGCGCGTCTCGAACCACGCCGCCGGGACGCAGGCTTCACTGCCCCGCGCCACGTGCAGCCTGCTGCCGTGGCCGCGGCGTTCGCCGGCGCGGCAAAGCGCGTCCAGGAAGAGCGGCACGAGTTCGGCGGCGCGCTCGCGCACGATGCAGCAAACGTTGAGGGTGTTGCAGACTTTGCGGTCGAGCGAGTGGTAGACCGCGGCAGCAAAGGCGGTGGCCGGCGCGCTTTCGCCCGCAATCAGCCAGGCGCCGCCGGCGCCGTGCAGGCTGACGGGAATGCCCGACTGGCGCGCGACGGCGCCGAGCTGCGCCACGGCAGGGCCGGAGCCGCGAGCCACGGCCAGAGCGAGGCGCCGATCGGTGAACATGGCCCAGCCGGCGGCGTGTTCCGCGCTCTCGACCAGCGAGGCGGCGCCCGGCGGCAGGCCCGCCTCGGCCAGCGCCGGATCGAGGGCGCAGCGCACGATCGCCCGCGCCGTGCCGAGCGCGTCGCTGCCGATGCGGAAGACGACCGTGTTGCCGCCGCGCAGCACGCCGGTGGCGTCGGCGAAGACGTTGGGCCGGCCCTCGAAGACGAAGCCGACGACGCCGAGGCCCGCGACCAGCAGGTCGACACGCAGGCCAGGCTGCTCCACGGTCTCGACCACGCGGTCGCGCTGCGGCGGCGCGTCGCGCCACTCGTGCAGGCCGGCGATCATGTCGCGTCGCATCTTTTCGGTGGCTTCCAAGCGAGTGGTGGAGCGGCCCCGGGCCCGAGCGCTCTCGACATCTCGCGCGTTGGCGGCGGCGATCTCCCGCCAGACCGCGCCGTCTTCCAGACGGTTGGCGAAGGCTTCGTAGAAGCGCGTGATCTGCGCGTCTGCGACCGTGCCCATTGCGGCGAAGGCGGCGGCGGCGCGGCCGACGGCCCCGGCGGCGATCGCTTGCTGCTCGGCGGGGATCAGCAGCAGTTCGCCCGTCTCCTGCACCACCACGAGCCGGTCGCCGGGCCGGAAGCGGGCGGCCAGCTCCGGCGTCACACAGCTCACACGATCGCCGCCGAAAGGAATCGGCATGCCGGGCTGCAAGGCAGAGAGTGCGGCGGTTTCGGGCATCGCATGCCTCGGGAAGGGATGACGTCGCACACAGGGTAGCGCACTCGGCACCGGCGCGGGCGTGGCCGCAGCAACAACCATCGAAGCCGGTCGCACGCGCGCCGGCACACGGCGTATTGCGCAGGCTAGGGCACGCGCGGCCGCACGTCCTGCATGAAGCGTTCCATCGCCTCCTGCCGGCCGGCGACGCCGTGCGGCGCCACGATGTCGAGCAGCAGGTGCGTGACGCCGATGCGCGCGTAGGCGGCGATCTGCTCGAGCATCTCGTCGCCGCGGCCGTGAATCGCCGTTGCCGGATTCACACCTCCGTGCAGGCCGAGGTGCACGCGGGCCGAAAGCTCAATCGAGGCCGGGTCTCGTCCGGCGCTGCTTGCGAGCTGTTGCACACGCCGCCACTGCCCGGCGAGCACGTCGGGCGGCGTGAAGGCCGCGTGAAAGCCATCGCCGTAGCGGGCGGCGCGGCGCAGGGCCGGCTCGGTGTGGCCGCCGATCCAGACGGGGATGTGGCCGCGCGGCGGCCTGGGCGAGAAGCCGATCTCGGGGAAGCGGTAGAAGCGGCCGTCGAACGAGGGAGTTTCTTTCGAGAAGAGCGTCTCGAAGATCTCGAGCTGTTCGTCGGCGCGGGCGCCGCGATGGTCGAAGGGCATGCCGAGCGCGTCGAACTCTTCCTCCATCCAGCCGACGCCGGCGCCGAGGATGGTACGCCCCTGGGAGAGAACGTCCAGCGTGGCGAGGAGCTTCGCCGTCTGCACGGGCGGGCGGTAGCCGAGGATCAGCACCGTGGTGCCGAGGCGGATGCGCTCCGTGCAGGCGGCGACGAAGAGCAGCGTGCCGATCGCGTCGAGCCAGGGGATGCCGAAGGGCGCGGGGAAGTCACCGCCCTCGGAGTAGGGATAGCGCGAGGCGAGGCTGGCGGGCCAGGCGATGTGATCGCTGGCCCAGGCGGAGTCGACGCCGAGCGCCTCGGCGCGGCGAGCGAAGCCGAGCAGGTGCTCGCGGTCCGCCTGGTGGCCGAGGTGGGGCAGGTGCACGCCGAACTGCATCGCGATCTCCCGCGCGGTCCGGCCAAAATGCCGCATGCCGGCTCCGGCCCGCGGCACCATCATACGGTTTGCTTCAATCCTCACCCGGCGGTGAGGCCGGGTGCGACGATACTTGGACTTCATCCCTTCACTTCCTCAAGTAGTTTCAATCCTCACCCGGCGGTGAGGCCGGGTGCGACAAGTGAAGCATAGGGAAGGATAGGACAATGACAACGGTTTCAATCCTCACCCGGCGGTGAGGCCGGGTGCGACGTATGGTGCACTGTGAGCACCCATGGCCACACCGTAGGTTTCAATCCTCACCCGGCGGTGAGGCCGGGTGCGACCGGGTGCGCGTCCACCACAGCCAGTACAAGCTCTAGTTTCAATCCTCACCCGGCGGTGAGGCCGGGTGCGACGACCGGCTGAAGCGTTCCTAAACTGACACGCTAATCGTTTCAATCCTCACCCGGCGGTGAGGCCGGGTGCGACGCCTCGGCCAGGTCCGTGGGGTCGCTGGTCGCGTAGTTTCAATCCTCACCCGGCGGTGAGGCCGGGTGCGACGACCGGCTGAAGCGTTCCTAAACTGACACGCTAATCGTTTCAATCCTCACCCGGCGGTGAGGCCGGGTGCGACGTCTCGTTGCCGGAGCCATCCAGCTCCGTGACCTGGTTTCAATCCTCACCCGGCGGTGAGGCCGGGTGCGACCTGGCCCAGGAGGGACAGCGCGATCAGGTAGGCCGTCGTTTCAATCCTCACCCGGCGGTGAGGCCGGGTGCGACGCGAGCCGGTGCGAATACCGAAACAACCCTCATGGTTTCAATCCTCACCCGGCGGTGAGGCCGGGTGCGACTGGCGGTGCACTCCCGGACGGCTGGCGTATTCATCGTTTCAATCCTCACCCGGCGGTGAGGCCGGGTGCGACACGGACTCACGTCGTCGGACTCCGCGCCGCCGCGGTTTCAATCCTCACCCGGCGGTGAGGCCGGGTGCGACCTCCCGCCGCCGCTCATAGAGACGCTCGAGGAAGCCGTTTCAATCCTCACCCGGCGGTGAGGCCGGGTGCGACCGGTGTTTGCGTGTCCATTGGTTCCTCCGGTTGGTGTTTCAATCCTCACCCGGCGGTGAGGCCGGGTGCGACAGGCGCACCACGAGCGTGTCGCCCTCGCCAATGGTGTTTCAATCCTCACCCGGCGGTGAGGCCGGGTGCGACTCCCGCATGGCCGCGGCACGCTCTTTCCCGCCGTGCTGCAGTTTCAATCCTCACCCGGCGGTGAGGCCGGGTGCGACCATTCCCGGCACGGTCACGGCCGGCGAATCTGACGAGGTTTCAATCCTCACCCGGCGGTGAGGCCGGGTGCGACCG